>JABEUW010000043.1 GCA_013043945.1 Vulcanimicrobiota bacterium
GGAGATGGGCGCGACGCTCGAAGATATCGGGCTCTCGATCCATCCGCACCCGACGCTCACCGAAGGCATCATGGATGCAGCGGAGGCCGCGCACGGCAAGGCGATCCACATCGTCAATCCCAAACCGAAGGCCCCGGTCGGAGCCGCAAAATAGAAAGCTCGCTGGGATCGGCGCGGATCCTCGATTTGGGTCTGCGCCCGTACCGCGAGGTCTGGGATATCCAGCACCGCTTACACGAAGCGGTGCGCACCGGCGAGGAGCCCGAGACCTGGATATTCGTCGAACACACGCCGACCATCACGCTCGGGCGCAACGCGAAGCGCGAGAACGTTCTTCTCGCTCCCGAGGTACTCGCCGCGCGCGGCATCGACGTTGTCGAGATCGAACGCGGCGGTGACGTCACCTATCACGGCCCGGGGCAACTCGTCGTCTACCCGATTCGCAAACTCGAACGCTTTCGCGAAGTCGTACCGTTGGTGCGTTCGCTGGAAACGGCGGTCATCGCAACCTGCGCCGATTTCGGCATCACCGCCGAGCGCTGGAGCGAACACGCCGGCGTCTGGGTCGGGCGCAACCAGATCTGCGCGATCGGGCTCGCCGTGCAAAAGATGGTCTCGCTCCACGGTATCGCACTCAACGTCAACACCGCACTCGATTACGACCGGCTCATCAATCCCTGCGGCCTCCTCGACCGCGGCATCACCTCGATCGCGCACGAACTCGGGCGCGAGGTGACCCTCGCCGAAGCCCGCAACGCCCTGCTCCCGCACCTGGCGACGGAGTTTGGACTTCTGGAGAGCACCAACTAACGATGTCGTTCTCGCGGTGGCCTTCGGCCTAACGAACATCGATTTCAACCATCTTCCGTATGGCGCTCCAAGTTGGGCCGCTACCGCGCTAGCCCTCGCATATCGGAGGCGAGCTGCGCGATCGACATATCGTCGCCGCCGACGATGCGAAGGTTCCCGCGCGGACCGATAAAATAGACGAAGTCGCTGTGCCCAACATCGGTACGCGTCGCTTGCACGTCGACGCCGTAGGCGCTCCAGATCGCTTTCATTTGCGCGAGCGTCCCCGTAACCCCGACCGCGCGCACGCCGACGCGAGCGAAGAATGCACGCAACGCCGCAGGCGTATCGCGAGCGGGGTCGACGCTGACGAAGAGGATCGCGACGCGAGAACCGAGCCGCGATTTCGCTCGTGCCGCACCGAGTTTTGCCAGCGTCTGCGGACAGATATCCTTGCAGTGCGTGAACCCAAAGTAGAGCGCGAGGACGCGCCCGCGCTCGCGTGCGAGCGAAAAAGGCACTCCGTTTTGATCGATCGCTGTAAGCGGAGGAGCGGGGCTAATCGGTTGCAGCACCGTCCCGTAGAGCTTCGGAGCGGTTCTCGCGCACGCGGCGATCGCGAGAACGCCTAAGAGGGCGACGCAGCGGGGGAGCGAGCGATAAATCGACACTCCCCACTCTTCTCCCGGAATCCCCGGAAACCGCTCGCGAGCAAGAGAGCGCCCGCCCGGGAAGAGAGCGCCCACTGCGGAATGATGAACCTGAAGTGAACGGGCGCAGGGCCGAGGTCGTCGCACTTGTGAACCGCGGGCATAGAATGCTCGCGGCCGATGATGTGCGCGCCGCACTCGAAGCCTACGAGAGCGCGCTCGAAATCGATCCGTTCGAATTGCAGATCCATCTCGGGCTCGCGCAAGCGTATCAACGTATCGGCGACGACGATGCCGCGGATCGTCATCGCCGCAACGCCGTGAAACTCGCGCCGATACGCTTGCTCCCGTTCCGCGGTACGAGTGCTCCGATCCGCGTTCTCGCGTTGCTGGCGAGTGCGAACGCGAACGTCGATCTCGAGCCGCTGCTTCCCAACGACATCTTCGCCATTACCTTGGCCCACGTCGATGCTATGCCCGCCGACGCAGAACTGCCCAAACACGACGTCATCTTCAACGCAATCGGAGACGCCGACGCTGCGGGCAACGCGCTCGCAATTGCCGAAAAAATAATCGCTCGCAGCGATGCCCCGCTCGTAAACCATCCGATTGCCGTGCTGAAAACGCGCCGAGATCGCAATGCCGCGCGCCTGCGTGGCCGCCCCGCACTCCGCGTGCCGCGGATCGTGCGCTGCGAGCGCGAGCGGTTGCGCGGCGCCCAGGCAAGCGCCTCGCTCTCCGCTGCTGGCATTTTTTATCCCCTCCTCGTTCGCGCGCCGGGCTTTCACAACGGTCGCTTCTTCCGTTACGTTCGCGACGCAACGGATTTAAAGGCCGCGCTTGCAGAGCTCCCCGGCGACGAACTTTACCTCATGGAATTCATCGATACGCGCGACAAACGCGGATATTATCTCAAATACCGCGCGCTTTTTATCGGCGATAAGATTCTACCCGTCCACGCAGCGCTCTCCACCGACTGGAAGGTTCATTACGACTCGGCCGATTTGACGACGAGCACGTTAGGGCGCACGCTCGATCGCGAGTTCCGTCATCACCCGCGCGAGCGCATCGGGGAACGGGCCTATGCGGCGCTCGAAGCCCTTCAGGACGAGCTTGGGCTACAATATGGCGGCGCCGATTTCGGAACCGACGAGGGGGGGAATCTCGTCCTTTTCGAAGCGAACGCGACGATGCTCCCGGGCAGAGCGAGCGAACAGGCCTGTCAGGCTACCGTCGCGCTCCTCCGCAGCCTTCTCGCTCCCAGGCTAGAATAAGCTACACTCTTTAAGGTTTAGGCTGCAGCCTTCGGGAGCTGCGGGATGTTAGAATCTGCGACGTTATGGGCATTGAGATCGATCTCACCGGTACACCTCCTGAGGCGGTGCGCTACGCACGGAAGCCCGACTGGCTTCGCGTCAGCCTGCCCCACGGTGAGGATTACGAGCGCGTCAAGGCCAAGGTCTCCGGCCTTACCCTCAACACCGTCTGTAAAGAAGCGGCCTGCCCAAACCTTGCGGAGTGCTGGGGCGCCGGCACCGCCACGATCATGATCCTCGGCGATACCTGCACCCGCGGCTGTCGCTTCTGCAACGTGAAAACTGGAAACCCGCGCGGGATCGTCGATTGGCTCGAACCGACGCGCGTCGCCGACGCCGTTCGCGACCTCGGCTGGAAATATTTGGTGCTCACCGCGGTCGACCGCGACGATCTCGCCGACGGTGGAGCGCTGATTTTTGCGAACACCGTTCGCGCGATCCACGAGCGTGTCCCCGGATCGCGCGTCGAAATTCTCAGCGGCGACTATCGCGGCGATCTCACCGCATTAGAGATCGTGCTCGATTCACGCCCCGACGTCTTCGCTCATAACCTCGAAACGGTGCGCCGGCTCACACCGCACGTTCGCGATAAGCGCGCGAAGTACGAGCAATCGTTAGCGATTTTACGTCATGCGAAAGATCGCTCCCACGGCCGCTATACGAAGACCTCCCTCATGCTCGGCCTAGGCGAGAGCGTTGAAGAGGTCGAAAAGGCGATGGAGGATGCCCGCACCGCCGGCGTCGACATCTTTACGATGGGGCAATATCTTCAGCCGAGCAAAAAACATCTTCCGGTCCTTGAGTTCATTACTCCCCAGCGCTTCGCAGAACTCGGAGCGCTCGCACGTTCGAAAGGATTCCATCAAGTCGTGAGCAGCCCACTCTCGCGGTCCTCCTACCACGCAGAGCAGGCGTTCTCGGCGTGACCAAGTTCTTTCTCAATCGCCCGATCTTCGCAACGGTCTTCGCGCTGATCATTACGATCGCGGGTTTGATCGCTATTCCGACGCTTCCGGTCGCACAGTATCCGCAGATCAATCCGCCGGTCGTTACCATCTCGGCCTTCTATCTCGGCGCCGATCCCAAAACGGTTGAATCGGCGGTGACGATTCCGCTGGAACAAGCCGTCAACGGCGTGCAGGGCCTCAATTATGTCTCATCGGTGAGCGCGCAGGGATCTTCATCGATTACCTGTACGTTTCACCTCGGTACCAATCTCGATATCGCCGCGGCCGACGTGCAGAATGCGATTCAGAGCGCCTTTGGGCGCCTTCCCGGCACCGTAACGCAATCGGGCGTCACGGTAAGCAAAAACGCGGGTTCGTTCGTCATGGGCATGTCCCTGATTTCGAACACCAAGAAATACGACACGCTCTTCCTGAGCAATTACGCCGCGCTCAATATCGTTAACGATCTCAAGCGTATCCCGGGCGTCAGCAACGTCAACATCTTCGGCGAGCGCCTCTATGCGATGCGCATCTGGCTCGACCCGCACGAGCTCGCCGCCCGCGGGCTCACCGTCACCGACGTGCTCTCGGCTATCCAAACGCAGAACGCAGCGGTCGCCGGCGGAAGCATCGGCTCGCCCCCGCAACCCGCGAACCAGCCCTACACCTACGTCGTAAGCGTTCAAGGGCGCCTCACGACGCCGCAGCAGTTCCGCGATATTATCCTGCGCTCCGATCCCAACGGCGGCATCACGCGCCTCGGTGACGTCGCACGCGTTGATCTCGGCGCCGAGGATTACAGCAGCTTCCTGCGCTTCGACGGGCACCAGAACGTCGTCGGCATGGGCGTTCAGCAGTATCCTTCGGCCAACGCCCTCACCGTATCGAGTGCGGTCATCGCGGAGATGAATAAACTCGAGAAGAAATTCCCGGCAGGGGTCCATTACCAGGTCGCGTTTAGCTCGACGGCATTCGTCCAAGAGTCGATCAAAGACGTGCTGATAACGTTGCTGATCTCGATCTTGCTCGTCATCGCGGTGATCTACCTGTTCCTGCAGAACGGCCGCGCGACGCTGATACCGGCGATTACGATTCCGGTCTCGCTAATCGGCACGTTCGCGATCATGAAGCTCTTTGGATTCTCCATCAACACGATCACGCTATTCGGCATCACGCTTGCGACCGGGCTGGTGGTCGACGACGCCATCGTCGTCATCGAAAACATCGAACGTATCGTGAAGCTGCGCGGCACCGGCGTACTCGCCGGGGCGACCGAAGCAATGGAAGAGATTCAGGGCGCCATCGTTGCGTCCTCACTCGTCTTGTTGGCGGTCTTTATTCCGGTCGCATTTTTCCCGGGGATGACGGGGCAGATTTACAAGCAGTTCGCACTGACCATCGTCGGTTCGATCTCGATCTCGCTCTTTGCATCGTTGACGCTCGCGCCGCCGCTCGCGGTCAAGTTCTTACATCTCGGTGACCGGCCGCCTCGCTTTGTTCTCTTTACGTGGTTCAATCGGCGTCTCGAACGCTTCCGCGCTTCGTACGCGCGCACGTTGCCGCGGCTCCTGAAGGTTCGAGGCCGAGTACTCGTAGCGTTCGCCGTAACGCTCGTTCTCGTCGTCGTGCTTTTTAAGGCCATCCCGTCCGGGTTTATTCCCGATGAAGACCAGGGATATCTCATCTGCCTCGTTCAGGCCCCTGAAGGCACGTCACTGGCGGGCGAACATGCCGTCGCGGTACAGGTAGAGAAGTATCTCCTCTCGCAGCCGCAGGTCGAGCACGTCTTCAATATTGGCGGGTTTAGTTTCGGCGGATCGACGCCGAACCGCGGCATTATGTTCGTGAGACTCAAGCCTTGGAATCAACGAAACGGACCGTTCAATTCGGCCGGTTTTCTTGCATTCAAATACTTCTACCACTTTTTCTCTTATGCTAAGGCCCAGGTACTCGTCTTTAACCCGCCGGCGATCAGCGGCGTCGGAACCACCGCCGGATTTCAATTCGAATTGGAAAACAACGGCACGCTGACGCTCCGACAACTCGACGGCGTGGCCAAGAAAATCCTTGCTGCCGCCGCGAGCGATCCTCGCCTCGCCCAAGTTCGGACGCAATTTGCAATTAACTCGCCTCAGCTCGATGCCACCGTCGATCGCGAGAAAGCGATCTCGCTCGGGGTTCCCCTCAGCGATCTCTACGCCACGCTCGGTGTCATGCTCGGCGGCGCATATGTGAATGACTTCACCTATCTCGACCAATCCTATCGCGTCTACGTCGAGGGCGATGAGCCGTATCGCGATCGCATCGCATCGCTGCAGAGCCTCTATACGCGCTCGGCGAGCGGCGGAATGATCCCGCTTCCGGAACTCGTGAGTGTGAAGCGCACGCTCTCTGCCCCGGTGATCGACCATTACAATCTCTATCGCAATATCGAAATCACCGGTCAAGCTGCGAGCGGGCATAGTTCGGGCGAAGCGATCGCCGCGATGGAACAGATATTCAAACGCGTCGCTCCTCCCGGCGTTAGCTACGAGTGGAGCGGCATCTCGTTAGAAGAGATCAATGCGGGCACGCAGACGCTCCTGCTCTTTACGCTCGGTATCATCTTCGTCTTCCTGGTTCTCGCGGCGCTCTACGAAAACTGGATCGACCCGCTCATCGTGCTGCTCGCAGTGCCGGCAGCGCTCTTTGGAGCGCTCGCATTGATCGGACTGCGCAACTTTATTCCCTTCCTGGGAATGGCACAGAACGTCTACGTTCAGGTCGGCTACGTTATGCTCGTCGGCTTGGCGAGTAAGAATGCGATCCTGATCGTTGAGTTCGCGAACCAGCAGTTACGTGCCGGCGCAGATATTACGACTGCGGCGCTCCGCGGCGCCCAAACGAGGTTGCGGCCGATCCTGATGACCTCGATCGCCTTCATCCTCGGTGCGACCCCGCTCGTTTTTGCGACCGGGGCGGGGAGCGCAGCGCGCCAATCGATCGGCACCGTCGTCTTCGGCGGCATGTTGGTCTCGACGTTCCTCAACCTGCTCGTCACCCCAGTGCTCTACGTGGTCATCAAGGGTGCGGAGGAGCGCTTTTTCGGCCGGCCTTTCGTCGAATCGCACGGCACGACCGCCGGGGTGGAACCCGGAGAAAATTCGACGCCCTCCTCGGGTTAAGGCGCTCGTAGACGCCAGGGAAAGCGGGCCATTAAGAGCAACTTAACCCTCCAACCGGCGGACGCTTTTCCGATTTCCACCGGGCTCCCGATTTGGAGATGCGAATGCACAAACTTTCTCTTCGCGCGGTGGCCGCTGGTGCGGCTCTAATCGCGCTAGGGCTCTCGGCGGCGCCTGCCGCCGCTACCACGAGCGAGGCCTTTGCGACCAACGTGGTCGGCGGTGCGAACACCGCGATCAAGAACGCCATGAA
>JABEUW010000044.1 GCA_013043945.1 Vulcanimicrobiota bacterium
GGGCTGCCTCTCGATCGTTTGGCGCAGGTTGCGGCGGTCACCGCAGGGTGAGCGCGGGTTCGTTGCAATGGGGCGGTCGCTTTCACAGCGCGCCGGACCCGGCGTTGCTCGCATTCGGGTCGTCCTTCGACGATGATCTGCTGCTCGCGCGGTTCGATCTGCAAACCTCGCAGGCGCACGTCCGTGCATTGCGCGGGGGCGGGACGATCCCACCGGAGATCTTCGACGCGCTCGTAGCGGCGCTCGATCGCATCGCCGAGGAGATCGAGGACGGAACCTTTACCGCGTGGGCGAGGAACGAAGCGTTCGAGGATATTCACGGTGCGATCGACGCTCGCGTTCGTGAGATCGAGGATGTTGCGGGGCGTTGGCTCCATGCAGGGCGGAGCCGCAACGATCAAATCGCAACCACGTTGGCGCTCTACGCTGCATCGCGCGCGCGCGACGGCCTCGCTCGCACGACATCGATCGCACGCGCTCTTGCCTCGCGCGCTCGTCTCGCACTCGAGAAAGAGAGCGTTCTCGCCGGTACGACGCACGGCCAGCCCGCGCAACCGATTCTGCTCGCCTTTTGGCTGCAGGCGGCGGCCGAGCCGTTCGTTCGGAGCGCGAGACGTTTTGCGGCGCTCGCTCGCGAAGCGATGGAGGCGATGCCCTTAGGTTCGGGGGCGCTCGCCGGGAGTTGCATTCCGCTCGATCGCACCGCTGCCGCTCGATACCTCGGTTTCGCGCGGCCCTCTCGTAATGCGCTCGATGCGGTGGGAACGCGCGATGTTCTCTTTGCGTGCGCCGATGCGTGGGCGACGAGTTGCGTGCCCGCCGCGCGCGTCGCTGCAGAGATCGTTACCTGGGCCTCGCCGCTCTTCGGCTACGTCCGCGTCGGCGATGCATCGGCGAGCGGCTCGAGTTTGATGCCGCAGAAGCGGAATCCCGATATCTTCGAACTCGTGCGCGCCGGTACCCAGCGCGCGTTATCCGACGCACGTGCTGCCTGGGCTGCGAGTGCCGCCGTTCCGCTTTCGTACCACCGCGATCTCCAAGAGTGCAAGCAGAGTGCGATCGCGGCGATCGAACGCGCCGATTCGATTCTTACCGCCTTCGCGCGCGCCTTTGCGGATATCGAATTCGATGTTGAGCGGATGGAACGGTACGCAACCGCCGGCTATACACTCGCGACCGATCATGCCGACGCACTCGTTCGCGGTGGTCTCGATGCGCGGCGAGCGCATCGTTTGGTCGGCGAACGGGTCGCTATCGCCGAGGCGCAGGAGCGAGCGTTCGACGCGAGCGATCTCCAAGCGCTCGGCGAGCACCTCGGCGTGCCCGCGCTCTTCGCACCACTCGACGCACGAGCGAGCGTTCTTGCAAAAGTCACCGATGGATCGACGTCGCCCGAAGCCGTCGTTCGAGCGCTCGACGCACTCGAATGCGAGCTCTCCGAATGCGAGGCATCGGTATGACGCGCGTACACGTTTGGGGTGCGGCAGGCTATGCTGCCGCGCAAGCGATCGAATGGATCGCGGCGCACCCACGCCTCGAGCTCGCTCTTCTCGAGAGCAAGAGCCACGCGGGAACCCTGCTCGGCGAGAGTTTTGGAGCGTTTCGCCGTAGCGATCTGCGCTTTGCGGAGAGTGGGAGTATCGAATCCGAACTCGCGGCGGGAGAGATCGTCCTTGCCGCCGGCGCGCACGGGCAGGGGCGCGATACGGTAGAGCGCTTTCTCGCTCGCGGTGCTCGCGTCGTCGATCTCTCGGCCGACTTTCGCTTCGACGAACGCGCGGCGTACGGGCTCGCCGAATGGAACCGCGACGCGATCGCCGAGGCCGCGTTGGTCGCCAATCCCGGATGCTACCCGACGGCATCGTTGCTGCCGCTACTCCCGTTAACCGCAGCCTTCGCGCCGCTGGCGATCGTCATCGATGCGAAGAGCGGTATCACCGGTGCGGGGCGGACGCCCGCGCTCGCCTCGATGTTCGCCGAAGTCGATGGAGAGATTCGCGCGTACGGGCTCTCCGGGCATCGCCATCAACCCGAGATCGAACGAGCGCTCGCCTTGCGTGGTTGCGAGAGCCCACTCACCTTTACCCCGCACGTCGTTCCGCTCTCCCGAGGCATGCTTGCGGATACCTATCTCATGTTCGATCGCGCTCCCGATCCGCATGCGGTCGAATCCGTGTTGCGTGATGCCTATCGCGCCTCGCCGTTCGTACGGATTCTCGAACCGGGACGCGCGCCGAGCGTCGCTGCCGTCGTCGGTACGAATGACGCCGAGATTGCCGTCGACCTTTGCGGCAAGACGATTCGCGCGATCTGCGCGATCGATAATCTCGGAAAAGGCGCCGCCGGCCAGGCACTTCAGAACATCAACATCATGCTCGGGTATCCCCAAGAGGAGGGCTTTCATGCTCGCACCGTCGCAGCCTGAACTTCAAGATCGCATCGTCGCGCTGCGCGGAGGGATCGGGAGCGTTCCCGGAGTTCGCGTGAGCGGCGTCCATGCCGGCATCAAACGGCGCAAACGCGACCTTGCCTTGATCGCCTTCGATCGAGAGCAAGCGTGCGCTGCGGTCGTTACCACCAACGACGTCAAGGCGGCACCGATTACCGTTAGCAGCGAGCACCTCGCCTCGGGTATGGGAGTGCGTGCGTTGCTCTGTAATTCGGGCTGTGCGAACGCCTGCACCGGCGAGCGCGGCGAGCGCGACGCGCGCGCGACGGCAGCACAGGCCGCAGCCTTGCTCGAGATCGCACCGCAACAAGTCATCGTCGCCTCTACCGGGGTTATCGGCGTGCCGTTGCCGCTCGATCGAGTCCAGCGCGGCCTCGAACGCTGCGTCGAACAACTCGATGAAGGCTTGAAGGCGGCGCACGATGCCGCCGAGGCGATCATGACCACCGATCGCGTGCCGAA
>JABEUW010000045.1 GCA_013043945.1 Vulcanimicrobiota bacterium
GCTCGATAGAGCTGCTCGATACGGTACGGCTTGAGTTCGAACTCGGTGGAGAATGCCTCTGGCGTCACAAATCCGGCGCGTCCGACGACCTCGCGCAGCCAGATCGCTTTCGGGTCGCGATACATGGCTCTCACTCTACCATGGGCGCGCCATCGAAGAGGCCGACCTGGCGCGCAGCGGCATTCGGAGGGCTCACTCGGAGCTCGTCGAGCCGGTCCCGCACCGCTTTGAGGTCGTCCCAGACGAGGCGCTTCACCGCGGTCAGCTCGCCGCCGGTCTGCCGTAGCACGTATGCGGGATGGAAGGTGACGAGCAGCGGAATATCAAGCGGGCCGCGCTCCCAACGCCCTCGCTGCTTGGTAATCGCATAGGCCGGGCCAAGAAACGACTTCGCCGCCGGCGCCCCGAGGGCGAGCAAGACCCGCGGCCGGATAATCTCGATCTGTTCGTCGAGATAGGGGCGGCAATTCGCCATCTCCGTAGGGTCGGGTGCCCGGTTTTTCAGCCCACGCTCGCCTTGCGAGGTCGGCCGACACTTCACCGTATTGGCGATATAGACGTCCTCGCGCGCGAGGCCGATCGCCCCGAGCATCTTCTCGAGCAGTTCGCCGGCCCGCCCCACAAAGGGGCGGCCGAGCCGGTCCTCGGTCTCACCGGGGCCCTCACCGACGAGCATCAAATCGGCGAGCGGATCGCCCTCCCCATACACGTTATTCCGCCGCTGCGCACCGATCGCGCAGGCACGGCAGGCACTCGCCCGCGCCGCCGCCTGTTGCAGGCTCCGTTCGCGGCGCGCGCGCTCCTCTAAACTCATGCACTCTCCTCGCGCACCACGCGCACCGCTTCACCGAAGGCAATCACCACGCACGAGCCGTCGGGGCGCTCGCTGACGTGAAATTGCAGCCCGAGCACCGCGTTCGCGCCGACGCGCTCGGCGCGCTCGCGCAGGCGTTCGAGCGCCTCGGAGCGCAGACGCTCGGCATCGCTCACCAATTCCACCGGCGCGAGGCCGACGAGCATCCCGATGCTCCGAAAGGTCGAACGCAGGCGATTCTGCGGCTGTTCGGCTTGCCCCGAGACGTACCCGAAGCGCCGGGCAACACGGCGCCCGGGGAATTCGGCGAAGGTAACGAGATTCTCGCGCGCAAGCATAGCTCGGCGTGACTGATTCCTCATCGGCCCTCATCGTCCGCCTCGACGCCCTCGGAGATACGTTGGCGCTCGCGCCGCTGCTCCTCGCGCTACGCGAGGCCGGTATTCCGACCGACCTCGTCCTCGCGCCCGCCGCCCGCGAGCTTTTCGTGCGAGGAGCGCTGCGGCGCGCATTCGTCGCAACGTTTGCCCAACGCGACGAGAGCGCCGCAAATCGCGCGGCAATCGATGCATTCGCCGACGAGTTGCGCCCGAATCGCTACTCGCACGTCCTCGTTGCTACCGAGGACCCGGCCGGATATCGCCTCGCCGCAGCGATCGGCACTCCGCATCGCATCGGATTTCAGAACGGCTGGGGCAAGCCGTTGAAGTCGCTCTGGGTCCGCTCGTTGCTCTCCGAAACGCTCTATCGCAGCGCCGGGCTCGACGCACGCGCACCGCACGAATGTGAGGTGCTCTTCGCACTCGGCGCATCGTTGCTCGCGCCCGGCGCACGCCCGTCGCAAGATGCGGCGGCACTGCGCGGCCTCATTCTCTCACGCGATCTCGCGCCGTCGCATCGCGTCGCGCTACAGCTCACCTCGAAATGGGAGCGACTCGGCATCCCGGTTGCCGAGGTGCGCGGATTTCTCGAACGCGCATGCGAGCGCGTCGGCGAGATCGCATTGTTCGCGCCCGCTGCCGAACGCGCGAAAATATCAGAACTCACTGCGGGGCTTGCAGGGATCGAATGGTTCGAGGATCTCCCATCCTGGATTGCGGCGATCGCCACCGCAGAGGTGCTCGTTGCTCCCGACTCCGGCGCGATTCACGTCGCGGGAATCCTTGGCACGCCGTGCGTTGCCATCTACGAAAGCGGACGCGATTTCGAGTTGCAACGCGCGCGTTGGCACCCCTGGGCCGCGCCTGCGGCGACCCTCGAGGGCAACGCGGAATGGCCGCAGCGCGCGCTCTCGGAGCTCGAGTCATTACGAGAATCGCTCCGCAGCTAATCGCGACGCGCAGGGCGGCACGCTCGCTATTGCGTTGCGCCGATTGCGGCGCCTCGCGTCTGGAGATAGGGCCAGACGAATGCGTCGATCTCCCCGTCGAGTACGCCTTGAGCGTCGCCGACTTCGACGTTGGTGCGGTGATCTTTCACCAACTGATAGGGCTGAAGCACGTACGAACGAATCTGCGATCCCCACTCGTTGGCCTGCCGCTCGCCGCGCAGAGAACTCAAGCGCTCGTCCCTTTCCTGCGCCGCCCGTTGCACTAATTTTGCGCGTAAAATATTCATCGCGACTTCTCGGTTCTGAGCCTGCGAGCGCTCTTGCTGCGAAGCAACGATGATCCCGGTCGGTTCGTGGATGATGCGAATCGCCGATTCGGTTTTATTGACGTATTGGCCGCCGGAGCCACCCGATTTAAAGGTCTCGATGCGCACGTCGTCGGGCTTGATCGCCACCTCGCCGTGCTCTTCGCCGGTAATCTCCGGTATCACGTCTACCGCGGCAAACGAGGTGTGGCGACGATGCGCTTGATCGAACGGGGAAAGTCGCACGAGGCGATGGACCCCGCGCTCGCTCTCCAACATTCCGTACGCGTTCCGCCCTCGCACGAAAAACGTGACCGACTTCAACCCGGCCTCTTCTGCAGGCGACTCCTCGACCAGTTGCGTTTGAAAGCCGTGCCCTTCGGCCCAACGCAGATACATGCGTAGGAGCATCTGCGTCCAATCGGCGGCGTCGACTCCGCCGGCGCCGGCGAAAATACTCACGATCGCACCGTGATTGTCAAACTCACCGTCGAAATTCGCGGCCATCTCCAACGCGTCGAGTTCGCGTTCGCAGGTCGCGATACTCGTATCGACCTCGGCTTGCGCGCCTTCATCGTCGCCGAAGAGTTCGAGCATCTCGCGAGCTTCGGAGAGCGATGCGGCGATGCGCTCCATCGTGCCGAGCTCCTCACGGAGATCGGCGAGCTCCTTCATCGTCCGCTGAGCGACTCCGGCGCTCTCCCAGAAACCCTCCGCACGCGACCGCTGCTCGAGTTCGGAGGCGCGGCGCGCCTTGCCGGCATAGTCAAAGACGCTCCTTGAGGCCTTCGAGGCGGGTGCTGCAGGCCGAGATCGAGGTCCGTTGCGTTTGACTCATTGCGGCGCGGTCGCTTCTGGATTTTTGCGCGAGCACCTTTCCAAACGTGGGCCTGCGCGTGAACGAGAGATACCACTACCCGATGGAGGCACCATGCTCGATTTCAACACCCAGACCACGTTGCCCAACTTTCTCGGCGGGCTATCCTCGATCGCCGATCCGCTGCAAGCCCTCGAAAGCCCAGGAACGCTCGGCAATACCGGCTCGAACGACGGTATCGCTCGCGTCCTTCCGCCCGGATTCTCCGAAGGAGGCGCGAGCTTCCCTATACCGGGGCCCTTAGGCGGAATATCGAATTTGCTGATGCAGCTCATCGGTATGCTCGGCGCGCTCCTCAACGGTGGAGGCATGCCGAACGCTCCCGGAAATCCAACTGCAGCTCCGGAGAACTTTTTCTCGAATGCCGGCGGTGCATCGACCGGAGATCCACATTTGAGTTTCTCTGGGCAGAGTGCGACGGGAAACCTCGCCGGCCGGTGGGATTCAATGAGCGGGCACGGCGATCTCCTCGACTCCGATTCGGTTCCCGGGGGGTTTTCGATCTCGACGACAGCTACCGCCCCGAATGCGCAGGGGGTCACGTACAACGCTTCGGCGAGTATCACCACCAACGGTGGTGACACCGTCCTTACCTATGGCGCCGACGGCAACGCGACGATCTCGCAGAACGGAAATACGACCGCACTCGCACGCGGCCAGAATCTCTCGCTTCCCGGTGAGGCAATATCGTGGAACGCCGATGGTTCGATGCAAGTGAACGTTGACGACGGCAACGGCGGCACGATCGCCACGACGCTCTCACAAAACGGCAAGGGCGTCGACGTACGCGCCAGCGCACAGAACGTCGACCTTGGCGGCGACCTCGTCACCGGTGCGACGCAGAGCCCACCGCAACGGATCGGCGGGCCGATTCCCGTGCCGCCACCGATCCTCAACCCACGCATTCGCTACACGCGGCTCTAAGCGAGCCCCGGAGCGCGGCGATTAGCTCAGCGCCGCCGCTCCGGTGGCCCCATGGCACTTCTTATATTTTTTTCCGCTTCCGCACGGGCAGAGATCGTTTCGGCCGACCTTCGGTTGATCGCGATGTTTCGGCTTCGCAGGTTCCTCGTCGCCGAGGTTCGTTCGCAGCTCGCGCTCCGGTCGATTGCCTCCCGGCATCGGTCCGAGCAGAGCCTCGACATCGCGCTCCGAAAGGTGGCCGCCCTCGGCCTCACCCTCTCCGCCCTGAAGCGAGATCGGCGCCCCATTTGGGGCTTCCTCGCCGTATTCGATCTGCACGTGAAAGAGCGCCTTAATCGCTTCATCGGCGATATTGTTTTTCAGATCTTCAAAGATCTCAAACGCCTCTTTTTCGTATTCGACGCGAGGATCGATCTGTCCGTAGCCGCGCAGGCCGATGCCGTTTTTGAGATGATCCATCACGTACAAGTGATCGACCCACTGGCGATCGATAATCGGCAACAACAAGAAGCGCTGTTCGATGACGCGCATCATCTCGGGGCCTACCTCGGCCTCTTTCTTCTCGTACGCCTCGATCGCGCGCTCCTCGAGCAAGCGTCGGATACCCTCGCGATCGTGGCGCCCCAACTCTTCCAACGTAACGCGCTGTTTCACCGGAAAGATAATATCGAGCTCGTTGAGGACCTCCGGGAGATCCCAGTCGCCGGGATGAGCGTTCTCGGCGACGTTCTGTTCGATCGATTCGTTGATCTTCGCGGCGAGTGTTTGCTGCATAAAGGAGCGCGAATCGAAGGTCCCCTCAAGTATCGCCCGACGATCGGCGTAGATGATCTCGCGCTGCTTGTTCATCACGTCGTCGTATTCGAGAACGTGTTTTCGTATCTCGTAGTTGTGATTCTCAACGCGCTTCTGAGCGTGTTCGATGCTGCGCGAGACCAGCTTCGATTCGATCGGCGCTTCGTCGGTAAAGCCGACGCGTTCCATCATCGAAGTCATCCGATCGCCGCCGAAGAGGCGCATTACTTCGTCTTCTAAAGAAAGGTAAAAACGCGTCGAACCGGGGTCGCCCTGACGCCCCGAACGGCCGCGCAACTGGTTGTCGATGCGTCGAGATTCGTGGCGCTCCGTGCCGATAATATGCAGCCCGCCGATCTCCGCGACCCCGTCGCCGAGTTTAATATCGGTACCGCGCCCGGCCATATTCGTGGCAATCGTAACCTGTGCGTAGCTGCCGGCATCTTTGATGATATCAGCCTCCTGCTCGTGGTACTTCGCGTTCAGAACGTTACATTCGACACCCTTCCGGCGCAAGTTTCCGGCGAGCAACTCGCTTTTCTCAATCGAACGCGTACCGACGAGAACCGGGCGTCCTTTCCCGTGTTCTGCAATAATTTCGGTGACCACCGCTTCGAATTTTGCTTTTTCGCTCTTAAAGACGATATCGGGGAAATCGTTACGCACCATCGGCATGTTCGTCGGAATCGTGACGACGTCGAGCTTATAGATTTCGCGAAATTCGCGTTCCTCGGTCTTTGCAGTACCGGTCATGCCGGCGAGGTGGCCGTACAGGCGGAAGAGATTTTGGAAGGTGATCGTCGCGAGCGTTTGGTCCTCACCACGGACCTTGATGCCTTCCTTCGCTTCGATAGCTTGGTGAATGCCGTCGGAGTACCGGCGGCCGTACATCAAGCGGCCGGTGAATTCGTCGACGATGACGATTTCGTCGTCTTTGATAATATACTGCTGATCGCGATGAAAGAGGTTCCATGCTTTCAAGCCGGCGTTTAGCTGATGCGCGAGCTCGATATTTCGCTGATCGTAGAGATTGGAGATGCCGAGCATCTTCTCGACCTTAGCGACGCCCGCTTCGGTAACCGGAACCGCGTGCGCCTTCTCGTCGACCGTATAGTCGTCGCCTTTTTTAAGCCGCGGAATGACCTGAGCGAACTTGCCGTACAGATCGGTCGATTCTTGCGAGGGCCCGCTGATGATCAACGGCGTGCGCGCTTCGTCGATGAGAATCGAGTCGACTTCGTCGATCAGCGCAAAATAAAGATCGCGTTGGACGAGATCTTCTTTCTGCCACGCCATATTGTCGCGCAGATAGTCGAAGCCGACTTCGTTGTTCGTAACGTAGGTAATGTCGCAGCCGTAAACTTCACGGCGCTCGGTCGGTTCGAGCCCGTGTTGAACGATGCCGACAGAGAGACCGAGCGAGCGATAGAGCGGCCCCATCCATTCGGCGTCGCGCCGAGCGAGATAGTCGTTAACGGTGACGACGTGGACGCCGCGCCCGACGAGCGCGCGCGCGTAGACCGGAAGCGTCGCAACCAGCGTTTTTCCTTCGCCGGTCCGCATCTCGGCGATGCGTCCTTCGTAGAGCACCTGGCCGCCCATGATCTGTACGTCGAAGTGGCGCATGCCCAGAACGCGCCGCCCCGCCTCCCGCGTGACCGCAAATGCCTCGGGCAAGAGGCGATCGAGTTCTTCGCCCCGGTCGAGGCGCAGGCGAAACTCGGCGGTTTTACCCCGCAAGGCCTCGTCGTCGAGGGCGGAGATCTCCGGCTCGAACGCGTTGACTTGAACCGCGGTTTTGCGAAGACGCACGATGTCGCGCTCGTTTGCGTCGAAGAGAGTTTTCAGGAAGGCCATGCTGAGCTATATACTCCGAGAAAGGTCAGATGTTGTGGTCGGCTCTAGTACCGGCGAGAGCGGAAGGTCGACCGAGAACGTGCTCCCGGCATTTTCTTTGGAACGCACCTGGATGCTCCCCCGATGCGCCTCGGCTATTTTTTTTGCAACGTAGAGGCCGATTCCCGAACCTTCGATGCCTTGATTGCGGGCGTTGCTGGCGCGGCCAAACCTGGAAAAGACCGTCGCGAGATCGCTCTGAGGGATACCAATGCCGTGATCGGTGACTTCGAGCACCGCGCGGCTCCCCTTCTTGGCGACGTTCACGATGATCGCTTCGCCGGAGTATTTCAACGCATTTGAAATAAGGTTGTCGAGGACGTGTCGGAATCGCGAGCGATCGAGTTCGACGATAATGTTTTTTTCACTTGGAGCGAAGACGACACGCGGATTATTCGGCGCAATCTCGGCAAGGTTCTCCTCGACGTAATTCGCGAAATCGGTCGGCGTTTGTTCCAGCGCGAAGCTCTCGCCCTGTGAGTGCGCGAGCGCGAGAGCGTCCTCGGCAAGCCGCACGAGCCGTTTCGCCTGCCCGTATATGGTTTCGATCTCCTCGGAGTTCGTCTTCGCATTCTCCATGAGGAGCTCGCAGTAGCCCTCGATCACGGTCAACGGTCCGCGGAAATCGTGCGCGAGCATCGCGAGCAGATCGTCTTTAAACTGGTTCGAATCATGGAGCGCTCGATTCGCGTCGGTCGAAGCGGCGTAGAGTTCGAGGTTGCGCAACGCGAGTGCCGTGAGCGCTCCGAGCTCCTGCAACAGGCGCAAACGGTCGCGGCCGAAGCGCGTTTCCCCTTTCGCCCCAACGAGGAGAAAGGCATCGATGGCATCGTTCGAGGCGTCGCCTGCACCATGCACCAACGGTGCGACGGCGAATCCGACTCCTTCGATGAGCCGCTGAACTCGTCGCTCTTCGGGGCCGATCCCCATTGCTTGCGTGACGCGCATATCGAGTGCGAGTCCTGTGCGAGCGATCAGATCCTCCACCGGTCCGCCAAACGATCCGACGAGACCGTAACGGTCGCCCATCCAGCGCAGCACGCATGCTTGTTCGGCATCGACGAGCGAGGCCGCCAAACGCGACATGACCTCAGCGAGCGTCGGCAGATCGACTTGTCCGAGAATCGTCCGCGCCGCCTCGGCGAGCGTTTCGCGTTCTTGGGCTCGGCGCCGTTCTCGTTCGTATGCGTGTGCGTTTGCCAATGCAATTTCGAGGTGCGAGGCGAGGGTGCGAACGAACATCGCGCGTTCGTCTTGCGGCCACATGAAGCCGCCGTCGACGCTGCGCATTGCAATGAGTCCCCAAAGATTGCCGTCGATCCGCAATGGGACGACGACGCCGGAGCCGTCGCCAAAGAGCGCTTCCCGTGTGGAGCGCGGAAGGAGCGCGGAATCCGAGGGATCGTCGACGACGAGGAATGGTTCTAAGCCAGCTCGTTCGACGCGGTCGAACGGCGTAAAGCCGCGCGAGTTATCGCGCGAGCGCATCGCCCGGCGCACGAGCGTATCGCCGTCGAGAACGTAGGCAAAACAGTCGATCGGCAATTCGTGCGACGTTGTGACGACGAAAACCAAAAGCACCTCGTCGACATATTGAGTATCGCGAAGAATGCGGACGACGCGCTCTAAGGATTCGGCTTGCGTTCTTCGCGCTCGTTCGCGTTCGTAGAGACGAGCGTTGGAGAGTGCGAGTCCGACGTGAAACGCCAAAGAACGCAACGCACTGATATCGGCATCGTCGAATGCGTGCGGTTGCGCGGATTCGAGGACGAGCGCATTCTCGATTTTTCCGTCGACGATGAACGGAACGCCGATTGCGCTGCGCGCTCCGCCCTTGGCCGCGTCATGACCGGTATCGTAGTCGTCGCGGCGCGCCGCCAAGCCGGAGAAAACCTTTCGCAATTCGCTCTCGAGTTCGATCGCCGTTGTTGGAGCGTCGACGAACGGCGCGCTCGATGCAACCGGAACGACGCGAGCGCTCCCCGAGCGTTCGAAGATCGTACAGGTGTCGGCGTTAAATGCGGAGCGAACCCCGCTGACGATACCGCTCAGCACGTCCTTTCGGTCGAGGGATTTATGCAGGCGCTCGTTGACCATCGCGAGGAGTTGGCTATCGCGCGAGAGGCGATGCGCGGCTTCGAGCGCGCGCGAGGTATCGAGCAGGTGCGTCGCTACGCCGCAAAAAGCAACGAGGTCCGCTTGCGTCGCCCCGTCGAGAGGGGCATCGAGCCCAAATGCGAGGACGCCGATCGTCTTCTGCGAGGCGATGAGCGGCACGAAAAGCATGTCGCAATCGAGCGACGAGGGGCTCACCCCGGCGAGGACGCGCTGTTTATCGCGCGGTACGAAACAGACGCCTTCGCGTTCGAAGCGCGCGAGCGCGTGAAGGAAGAGCCGCCGCAACTCATGGGAACCATCGCGCAACCGGAAGCCCGTCGCACCCTCGGGGGCGGTCGCGACGACGAGCGTATCGTCGACGAAAAGCAATGCGGAGGCAAAGCGCGCACGAGTAATCTCGGCAGCACCGCGGGCGAGTACGTTCGCGCGGTCTTGCGGATCGCTCGCGGCAATTAACGCTGCGAGCGCCGTAAAGAGCCCCTGCGAATCGCCCTGGGTCATCGTCTCTGCACGTTACGGACTCAGCGCGATGCCGACGACCGTCCCCCCGACCGAGAGCGAGGCCTTCGGCGCGACGTTCCCAGTTGCACCAGGGGCGAACACGAAGACTTTATTCGCACCGCTATCGGCAACGTAAATGTTTCCGCTCGCGTCGATCTTGACGTCGCTTGGAGCGATAAGCCCGGTCGAAGAACCAGAGATGATCGCGGTCGGGGCGACGTTCCCGGTCGCATTCGCCGCGAAGACGAGCACGGCGGGGCCGATTCCAACGGCCGAGGGATCGGCAACGTAGATCGCGCCATTGCTCGCGACGGCGACGCCGCGCGGCGAGCCGAGGAGCGTCAACGATCCGACGATCGCCGAGGAGGGCGGAAGGTTCAGCGGCGTCGCGACCGGCACCGGCGAGGGGCTCGCGGTCGGCGAACCCGATGGGCTCGGCGTCGCGGTGGCAACCGGGGTCGCGGTGGGAACCGGGGTCGGCGAGGGGGTCGGAATCGTATAGGTCGCTACGGTTGCATTACCGCTGTTCGCGACGATCACCGCATTTCCGGAGACGAAAGCGGCACCGGTTGGAATATTCAGCAGCGTCGCCGATCCACCGATCGCTTCTTGGAGCGCCGGCGAACCACCGACGATCGAAAAAATCAGCAATTGGCTCGGCACGATCGAGGCTGGGTTGAGCGTCGTAATCGCCATGAGGTTTTGCGCGCGTTCGATGGACAACCCACGCGGTTCGGGTACCGACAGCGAACCGCCTAAGAAGGTCGCAAACGGGAGAACGTTTCCGGTCGCCTGCGGATTGAATTGAAGGATCGACGACGACCCGGTGCTCGCGTTGTAGTTGGCAACCCAGAGATTTCCCGTGGCATCGAAATCGAGATACTGAGGAGCGTTCAGCGTCGTCGACGATCCGCCGATCTGATAGCTCGGTGCGGTCAACGAGGCGGTCGTCGAGGAAAAGATCGCCACCGCATTGAGCGAGGTATTGGCCGCATAGAGTGTCGAGGTGGCAAAGTTCGGGCCGATATTCAGGTTGGTCGACGTACTGGAATTGCACGCAGCGACCGCGACTGCGACGCTGATGGCGGCGAGTCCGAGGGTTAAACGACGAAGCATGAAGTCTCCTTGAGAGCGAGCTGGTTCAGGTTCCGCTCCGCCCCGATCTTTCCTTGGCCGAGCCGAGCTCCATGGGCGCGATGGAAGAACCAGAGCGCCAAAACGATCCCGGCGAGGGCGATAACGGCAACGAACGCGCGTAGCAGCAAGCGCCGTCGATAGGTCGGGCGACTCGACTCGGTGTCGATGATCGAACGGGGCACGAAAGGTTACTCCTTTGAATAGGTAATGCGTACGGGGAGGCTCCGGGCGGCTTCGACGCGACGTGCACCCAGAAGCGAAAGCATCTCACCGACGGTCACAAAACGATAGCCCGCATGTCGGAAGGCGGGCACGATCTTTTCCAGAGCCTTCACGGTGGCCCGCTTCCCGCTATGGAGGAGCAATATCTCTGGCTCCGTCGCATGCGCGGCGACGTGCAGCTCGATCTCGCGCGAGGTCAGCTGGCGCCAGTCGCCGGCGTCATCGCTCCAGAAAATCGTCTTCATGCCCAGCGACTGCGCGACGCGCAGGGTGGCGGCGGTATAGCGCCCATGCGGGGGGCGAAATAACGCTGCGGCGGAGCGATCGCCGGTGAGACGAAGGAGGGTGTTTCGCCCGTCCACGAGTTCGCGACGAACCTGCGCCGGAGTCTCGTGGTCGAGATCAGGATGCGTCTGCGTATGATCGCCGATTTCGTTTCCATCCGTTGCGATCCGACGTGCGATTTGCGGCCACCAGCCGGCGTCGCGGCCGATCAGAAAGAAGGTTGCGCGCACGTGAAGCCGCTCGAGTTCGTCGAGCAACATCGGCGTATAGATGGGGTACGGCCCGTCGTCGAACGTGAGCGCGATCAATCGCTCGCCGCTGCTCCGCGGCGCGGGCACGAGCTTTTTGACGATCCGAGCCACGCGAACGAACGGGCCTTTCCCGATCGCTCGGTGCAACGAGGTCGTCGGTTCGATCAACGTCGGGTGCGGTTTTGAGACGCGTAAGAACCAACGAACGCCTTCGATGCCGAGAAGGACCACGAGCATCGCTAAAACGATGCGAAGAGAGAAGCGCACGGCGGTAGCGTTACGGCGTCGCAGAGGCGCCGGGGCTAGGGCTCGGTAGAGCGTGTACCGCAAGTCCGTCGTCGCGCCCGATCACGACGGTAACGTCGCTGGTCGCACCCGCAGCCGGCGCCTCGACGACCAGCGCGTTCCGCATCGCCGTCGGCAGCCCCGATGCGACTTTCTCGCCGGCGAAGGTCGTCGCCGAATGGGCGCGCACGACGCTGTTATCGTGGTACGAGGTACTGTTCCCAACCTTACCGATGCGGTAGCCCTCGGCTTTGAGAATTCGTGCGAGGTCGGCGGCCGCTCCATCGATACCGCTGCCGTTTTCCACATCGACGCGCAGCGAGCCAGGTGCGATCGCGGCGAGCGCGCCGGGGTCGGCGGTCGGCGCCGGAGAGGGCGGTGCTATTAACATCGACTCTGCTAAGCGGCGCCGCGCGTTCTTATCGGGAACGATGGAGTCGCCGTAGCCCGGAAGATAGACGTTCGCAACATACGGTACCTGATGCGCGATGATCTGCGAAGGTTTGATGCCGACATAATAATGCGCCAGCGAGAGGAGTTCCGATTTCGAAAAATTCGTCTGTACGTTTGCGAGCATCGTCCTGACGAGCTGCCCGGCATGCAAGATGGTGTTGAGCTTATTACGCTCCAATTTTGCGGCGAGCGCGTGAAGCACTTCTTGCTGGCGACGGATGCGGCAAGGGTCGCCGCACCAGTCGTGGCGATAGCGCATATAGCCGACCGCTTGCGCGCCGTCGAGATGTTGCACACCCGTCTTGAGATGAATGTGCAGGTGCCCCCAATTGTCATCGTAGTTGATAGGGCTCTTATCCTTTGGATCGCTATTTTCAACATCGACGGTCACGCCGCCGATATCGTCGATCAATTCGCGCGTCGCATTGATGCGCAAAATTACGTAGCGATCAAAACCCGGGATGCCGAGCCAGTGCGAGATCACCTGCTCGGCCTCTTTGACGCCGCCGTCGGCCTGCGCTTGATTGATCTTCGCTTCGCTGCCGTCGGGCATGGTGGCGACCATATCACGAGGCACGGAGAGCTCGAAAATACGCTTGTTAACGAGATCGAGATTGACTGCCCAAATAACGTCGCTGCGCGATTGCGCTGAGAACGGCTGATCGTTATCGGTGTAATCGTAGTCGAGCCCAACAACGAGCACGCGCAACTGCGAACGGCCGAAAACCTGTTGAGGCGAAGGAATGAGCGCGTCGCCCAATATCTGCAACGGCGTCTCGTGTTTGAAAATCGAGAACCCCAATACGGTAGAGATCGCCAACAGCACCACCAGCCCGGCGACGATAGCGACACGACGAGCGAGCTGCGAGCGGTGCGTCGGCGGCGTCCGGGGCGGCTCGGGAATTTGCGGAACGCTGCGCCGAGGGCGCGGGATAAATTCATCAGGCATGCGTCGGGACTCCCGTTACCACACGCGCGGCAAAATCGAAGGCGGTGGCAGCGGTCAGTTCGAGATCCACGAAGGTGCCCGGCACCAGATCGCCGGCGAAGAATACGCCGCCGTCTACCCCAGGCGCTTCACCCTGCGAGCGTCCGTACCACACCGTTGCCGGGAGATGGGCGCGCAGCGGGTCGCCGCGACGGAGGGTGCGGCGCTCTTCGACGAGCACGCGTTCGACGTTTCCAACCCGCGCGAGCCGCGCTTTCTCCGAAGCCGCTCGCTGCGCTTCACGTAATCGCAGTAAACGCTTTCGGCGCTCGCGCGCGGGAACGCGCGAGCCCAGCTTCGCTGCCGGCGTTCCTTCCTCGGAACTATATTCGAAAAAGCCAACGCGGTCGAGGCCGGCGCGCGCGATCCATTCCTCGAGGTACGCAACGTGCTCTTCTCGTTCGCCGGGAAATCCAACGATGAAGGTCGAGCGCATCGTCATGCCCGGAACGCGCTCGCGAAATGATTCGATAATCTCCAGGTAACGCTCGCCGTTACCGGGGCGCAGCATCGCCCGCAAGACCTCGGGGTGGGCGTGTTGCAACGGCATATCCATGTATTTGCATACCTTCGGCAAACGCGCCATCGCCTCGATGAGTTCGCTATCCACCGTCGCGGGATAGAGATAGAGCAAGCGAATCCACTCCAGGCCGTCGATTTCGTGCAAGCGTTCCAAAAGCGCGGCGAGCCCGCCGCGACGATATCCACGGTCGCGCCCCCACATAGAGGTGTCCTGCGCGATCAAAATCAATTCGCGCGTCCCCGCCGCGGCGAGCGCGCGCGCCTCGGCAAGGATCGATTCCTCGCTGCGACTGCGAAACGCGCCGCGCAATTGCGGGATGATGCAGAAGGTACAGGGGTGATCGCAGCCTTCGGCGATCTTCAAGTAAGCGGTCGCCTGCGGCGTCGTGATGAGGCGCGGAAGAAAATCGTGCTCCGGCTCGGCCTCGAACGCTAAACGAACCGGTTTGCTTCCCGCTTTAACGTCATCGAGTAACTCGACGATCGAGGCGTAGGACCCGGTGCCGACGACGCCGTCGATCTCCGGAATAAGCGACTGCAATTGCTCGCCGTATCGTTGTGCCAGGCAGCCCGCGACGACCAGTTGCTGGTCGGGGCGTTTGCGCTGCGCTCGTTCGAGGATGACTTCAGTCGACTCGGCTTTTGCGGGATCGATGAACGCACACGTGTTGATTACCACCGTATCGGCGGCATCGGCATCGCTCTCTAACTGCCACCCGGCGGCACCGAGCTTGGCGATCATCACTTCGGTATCGACGAGGTTTTTCGCGCAGCCTAAACTCACGAACGAAACAGACGGCATCGCGACAACTCCTAGCGGTAATTCACGAACTGTAACGGCAGATCGAAATTCGAGGCTTTCAACGCGGCGATCGTCGCCTGCAGGTCGTCTCGGTTCTTTCCGGTAACGCGAATCTGTTCGTCTTGGTACTGCGCGCTGACTTTGAGTTTGAGCGCTTTGATCCGCTCCATGAGCTCCTTGCTCTTGTCCTTCGGGATGCCGTTGCGCAGAACGATCTTGCAGCGCACCATCGAATTCGCGGCGGGCTCGTTCGCGCCCATTTCAAAAGCCTTAATATCGATGCCGCGTTTGATCGCTTTTGCCTGCAACATATCGATGACGTTGCGCATTTTTAATTCGTCGTCGGCGAGCACCGTGATACTTTTATCGTCGGATTCGACGCTCGTTTTGCTATTGCGGAAATCGAAACGCGTCTCGATCTCTTTGCGCGTTTGATTGAGCGCGTTGTCGAGTTCTTGACGGTCTATTTTTGAAACGATATCGAATGATGCTTCGCTCGGCATTACAGCGTAAAAGTCCGTTCCACGACGACGCCGGCGCCGCCTAAGGGCCCGACATTCTTACCGTCGACGTTGAGGGTGACGGCAGCCGCGTTTCCGACGCGCACGGTGACGTGCTTCCCTCGGAATGCGCGTTGCGTACCGGCGGGAAACGTCCCCACCATGCTAACATTCCC
>JABEUW010000046.1 GCA_013043945.1 Vulcanimicrobiota bacterium
CCGTGTCGCGAATGAGCCGCTCTTCGTCGTCGAGCAGCGCGTCGATACCGAGAAAATCGATTGCGTCGGGCATCAGCGATTCACGAACCGCATATCGGCATATCGTTCTCCGGCGACGGCGTCGAGCGGAAAGGCGCTCACGATCGCCTCGATATCGGCAGCGGTGAGTTCGATTTGTAACGAGCCGACGTTCTCCTCAAGCCTCGCCGTTCGTTTCGTACCCGGAATCGGCACGACATCATCTCCTTGCGCGAGTACCCACGCGAGCGCGAGCTGCGCCGGAGTGCATTCTTTCGCTTTGGCGAGTGCGGCAACGCGGTCGACGAGCTCGAGGTTCTTTCCGAAATTCGCACCGACGAAGCGCGGCGAACTGCGGCGAAAATCCCCCGGCGCAAAATCTTCGGGAGTACGAATCGCTCCGCTCAAAAAACCGCGCCCGAGCGGGCTGTAGGCGACGATGGCTATTCCGAGCTCGCGAGCTGCAGCGAGCTGGCCGTTCCCTTCGAGATCGCGCGACCACAGCGACCATTCGTTTTGTAGCGCCGCGATCGGATGGACTGCATGCGCGCGCCGAATATTCGCCGCGCTCGCCTCGGAGAGCCCGATATAGCGGACTTTCCCTATGCGAACCAATTCGGCCATCGCGCCGATCGTCTCTTCGATCGGCGTCTCGGAGTCGACGCGATGTTGATAGTAGAGATCGATATGCTCGACGCCGAGCCGAGCGAGCGAGGCATCGCAGGCACGTCGCACATAGTCGGCGCTTCCGCTAATCGAACGACGATCCGGATGCGCCGGATCGCGAACGATGCCGAATTTCGTCGCCAACACCACGCGATCGCGTCGATCGGCGATCGCCTTTCCAACTAAGAGCTCGTTGGTGAAAGGCCCGTACATATCGGCGGTATCGAGCAGGGTTACTCCGAGATCGAGCGCTCGATGGATCGTGCGAATCGACTCCACGTCATCGCCGACGCCGTAAAATTCCGACATTCCCATGCACCCGAGCCCGAGTGCACCGACCTGCGGCCCCTCCGTACCGATGCGACGCTGCTTCACGATACTCCTAACGCTTCAGAGCGCGACCGAGCTTCTCAAAGAGTCCTTCGATCGCGCGCGATTGCTGATCTTCAACGCGGCGCCAAAGGAGCCGTCCATCGGGTTCTGCGAGCTCGACGTCGACGCGGTGTTCGACGGTCGTCTGCTTCCCTTCGGTATGCAAATAAAATCCATGCGTCCCGTCGACACCCTCGTTGAGAAAGCGCCAGACGATGCGCTCTTCGGGAACCACGTCATCCAAGCGAGCGTGAATTCCGAGGTGCCACGCCTCGGTGCGCCCCGGCGTGAGTGGGCCCGCCGTCCGCATAAATGGTTGCGAGGCGTACGGCCATACGTGGTCGCCGGAGGTCCCCATCTGTTCGAGCAGATGGAAGATCCGACGTTTCGTGCCGGTGTAGGTGCGGGCGTGTGAAGTATGAAGCGGCTGGGACATAGCCGCTCCATTCTCCGTCGGGGCGTGCGACTCCGCGCATGCGGCGGAGCTCTGTCTAGATCTTGGGGCCGATATCTTTTTGCGCGAGTTTGTTGAGATGCCCGATGATGAGCACCGCGAGCAGCGTCACGACGACCGCGTAGAGGAGCTCCACCCAAAGGCCGCTCCCGTGCTTCAAAAAACGCCCGACAAGATCGGCGATGAATTTATTCCAGGCTCCGGCGGCAAGGAGGCCAAAGGCCACCGTCGCCAGGGAGAGCATCGTTCCGAGATAGGTCGGCTTTACTTCCATTCGGCAATCCCTTGTCATGGAGTCGATCGCGCTGCCGCGGGCGCGCAAAAAAAGGCGGCCCGAGTTCCTTCTCGGGCCGCCTTCGATTCGCTTGCTACGAATCGCTATGCTTTGAGTTCGATATCGACGCCGGCCGGCAGATCGAGATGCATGAGGGCATCCATCGTCTTCGGCGAGGCCTGAAGGATATCGACGAGGCGTTTATGCGTCCGCATTTCGAAGTGCTCGCGCGACTTCTTATCGTTATTCGTCGAACGCTGCACGCAGTAACGGTTGATCTCGGTCGGTAACGGCACGGGGCCGCGCACGAACGCACCGGTACGCTTGGCAGTCTCGACGATCCGCTCCGCGCTCTGGTCGAGGACTTGGTGGTCGTAGGCCTTGAGGCGAATACGAATCTTCTGCTTAGACATCTCTCTTCGAATCCTTCAGTTGACAAAGAACGGTTGCGCGAAGACCGCGCGAGGGAATGGCGGAGGCGAACCTACGCCGAGACGGAGGTGACGACGCCTGCGCCGACGGTACGTCCACCTTCGCGGATCGCGAAGCGAAGACCCTCTTCGCAAGCGATCGGCGTGATGAGCTCGACTTCCATCTGCACGTTGTCGCCGGGCATCACCATCTCGACGCCCTCGGGCAGCTTGATGGTTCCGGTGACGTCGGTGGTGCGGAAGTAGAACTGCGGACGATAGTTTCCGAAGAACGGCGTGTGACGGCCCCCTTCGTCTTTGGAGAGGACGTAGACTTCGGCTTTGAACTTCTTATGCGGTTTGATCGAACCCGGCTTGGCGAGCACCTGGCCGCGCTCGATGTCGTTGCGATCGATTCCGCGGAGCAGGACGCCGATGTTGTCGCCGGCGATGCCCATATCGAGCAGCTTGCGGAACATTTCGATGCCCGTCACCGTGGTCTTACGGGTCTCTTCTTGAAGTCCGACGATCTCGACTTCTTCGCCGACCTTCACCTGGCCGCGTTCGACGCGCCCGGTGCCGACCGTACCACGGCCGGTGATCGTGAAGACGTCTTCAACCGGCATGAGGAACGGCTTATCCGTCTCACGCACGGGCTGAGGAATATACTCGTCGATCGTATCCATGAGCTTGAAGATCGGATCGGCATCCGGGTCGCCACGCTTGCCGCTGGAGTTGAGCGCCTTGAGCGCCGAACCGCGGATGATCGGCGTGTCGTCGCCGGGGAACTCGTACTTGCTGAGCAACTCGCGGACTTCCATCTCGACGAGTTCGAGCAATTCCTCGTCGTCGACCATGTCGCACTTATTGAGGAAGACGACGATGCGCGGCACGCCGACCTGACGCATGAGCAGAATGTGCTCGCGGGTCTGCGGCATCGGGCCGTCGGTCGCCGAGACCACGAGGATCGCTCCGTCCATCTGCGCCGCACCGGTGATCATGTTCTTGATGTAGTCGGCATGTCCGGGGCAGTCGACGTGCGCGTAATGGCGCTTCACGGTCTCGTACTCTTGGTGCGAGATCGCGATCGTAATACCGCGTTCCTTTTCTTCGGGAGCGTTATCGATTTCGTCGACGCCGCGCTTCTGTGCGAGCCCTTCGCTTGCCAGACAGTTGGTGATCGCTGCCGTGAGCGTGGTCTTGCCGTGGTCGACGTGACCGGTGGTGCCGATGTTTACGTGCGGCTTGGTACGCTCGAACTTTGCTTTAGCCATGGTGTTTTTGCGTTGTCCTCTTTCGGTGTTACCTGGTGATTGAACGCCTCGAGCTTATGCCGCCGAGGTCTTCTTGCCGGCCGCCTTCGCGACGATCTCTTCTTCGACCGACTTGGGCGCCTTTTCGTAGTGAGAAAATTCCATCGTGTACGTCGCGCGACCCTGCGTTGCAGAACGCATATCGGTCGCGTAACCGAACATCTCGGAGAGTGGAACGTTGGCCAAAATGACCTGCGCTCCACCGGCGACTTCCTCGGTCGCCTGGATCATGCCGCGACGGCGGTTTAAATCGCCGGTGATCGCACCCATGTAATCCTTGGGCGTGGTCACTTCGACCTTCATGATCGGTTCGAGCAAAATCGGCCCTGCGGCGCGATTCGCTTCTTTCCAACCCATCGAGGCGGCGATTTTAAACGCCATCTCCGAGGAGTCGACATCGTGATAGGAGCCGTCGAACGCCGTCGCCTTGAAATCGAGCACCGGATATCCGGCGAGAACGCCGCTCTGTGCGGATTCCTCGATCCCCTGCATGACGGCCTTCTGGTACTCCTTGGGAACGGTACCGCCGACGATCTTCCATTCGAACTGGAAGCCGCTGCCCGGCTCCAACGGTTCGACGCGGATCCATACGTCGCCGTACTGACCCTTGCCGCCGGATTGCCGAACGAACTTTCCTTGCTTCTCGACCGTCTTGGTGATCGCTTCCTTGTAGGCGACCTGCGGTTTGCCGACGTTCGCTTCGACCTTAAATTCGCGGCGCAGACGATCGACGATAATTTCGAGATGCAACTCGCCCATACCGCCGATAATCGTTTGCTGCGTCTCTTCATCGGTACGCATGCGGAACGTGGGATCCTCTTGCGCGAGACGTGCGAGCCCCTTGCCGAGCTGATCCTGATCGCCCTTCGTCTTCGGTTCGATCGCCTGGAAGATGACCGGTTCGGGGAAGGTGATCGATTCGAGGATGATCGGCGTCTTTTCGTCGCAGAGCGTATCGCCGGTGCGCGTATCGGTGAGTCCGACCGCCGCCGCGATGTCGCCCGCGCCGATTGAGTCGATATCTTCGCGATGGTTGGCGTGCATGCGCAGGATGCGTCCGATGCGCTCTTTTTTACCGGAGCGCGCGTTGTAGACGTACGAACCTTTATTGAGTATCCCCGAGTAGACGCGGAAATAGGTAAGGTTCCCGTACGGATCGGTCGCGATCTTGAAGGCCAACGCGGCGAACGGCTCCGCATCGTCGGGTTTGCGAACGATCTCGATCGACTCGTCCTTCGGATCCTTTCCAACGATCGCTTTGGCATCCAAAGGCGAGGGCAAATAGTCGACCACGGCGTCGAGCAACGGCTGAACGCCCTTGTTCTTGAACGCCGAGCCGCAGAGCATCGGGAGCACGGTGCCGGCGATCGTCGCCTTGCGCAGCGCTGCCTTCATGCGTTCCACGGGCATCTCCGCGCCATCGAAGAACATCTCCAACAACGCATCGTCCTGCTCGGCGATCGCTTCGACGAGCTCTTGACGCCATTTTTCGGCGGTCGCCTTCAATTCGCCATCGGCATCGGTGAACGCTTCGTCGCCCATCGTCGAACCGAGATCGTCGGTGTAGATGATCTTATGCATCGTGAAGAGGTCGACGACGCCCTTGAAGTTATCTTCAGCACCGATCGGCACCTGAATCGGAACGGCGCGCGCGCCGAGGCGCTCGCGAATTTTGTCCACGACATTGAAGAAATCGGCGCCCATGCGATCCATCTTGTTCACGAAGATGATGCGCGGGACTTTATACTTATTCGCCTGGCGCCAGACCGTCTCGGATTGCGGCTGCACGGCGGCGACCGAATCGAAGAGCGCTACGAGGCCATCGAGCACGCGAAGGCTGCGCTCCACCTCGACGGTGAAATCAACGTGCCCTGGCGTATCGATAATATTGATGCGATTCTCACGCCACGTCGCAGCGGTCGCTGCGGAGGTAATCGTGATGCCGCGCTCTTGCTCTTGTACCATCCAGTCCATCGTCGCGGCGCCGTCGTGGACTTCGCCGATTTTATGAACGCGACCGGTATAAAAGAGAATACGCTCGGTGCAGGTCGTTTTGCCCGCGTCGATATGAGCGGCGATGCCGATGTTGCGCGTACGCTCGAGGGGAAAATCTCGTGCTGCCATGTCCTGTTGCGAAATCCTTAGCTTCTACCAGCGGTAATGAGCGAAGGCCTTATTCGCCTCGGCCATCTTATGAGTGTCTTCGCGCTTCTTGATCGTCGCGCCGGTGTTATTGGCCGCGTCGAGCAATTCGCCGGCAAGCTTCTCTTCCATCGAGCGGCCGCCGCGCGCGCGGGCAAAACCAATGAGCCAACGCATACCCATCGCCTGACGACGATCGGGACGCACTTCCATCGGCACCTGATAGGTCGCACCACCAACGCGGCGCGGACGAACTTCGACCAGCGGCATCGCATTGGAGAGCGCCTGCGAGAAAATGTCCATCGGATCGCGTCCGGATTTCTCTCCGACGATATCGAGGGCGGAATAGATGATCCGTTCCGCGGTCGATTTCTTGCCGCTGAGCATCAATTTGTTGATGAAGCGGGCAAGGATCTTCGAATTGAATCGCGGATCCGGGAGAATCTGGCGTTTTGGTGCGGGACCTTTACGTGGCATAAATCGCTCTTTTTATCTCTCTTACTTTTTCTTGTCGCGCTTGGCGCCGTACTTCGAACGCCCTTGCTTGCGGTTTGCGGTGCCCGAGGTATCGAGCGTGCCGCGAACGATGTGATAACGAACGCCGGGAAGATCCTTGACGCGGCCGCCGCGGACGAGGACGACCGAGTGCTCCTGCAGATTGTGGCCGATGCCTGGGATGTACGCCGTCACTTCTTCGCCGTTGGTGAGACGGACGCGGGCGACTTTGCGCAAAGCCGAGTTCGGCTTCTTCGGCGTGACGGTCTTCACTTGCGTGCAGACGCCGCGACGCTGCGGATTACCGACAACCTCGAAAGTACGCGTTGGCAGATCGGGATGCCCCGGTTTCGGGCCAGTCAAAATGACGCGGAACGCGCGGGTTTTGACCTTTTTTTCCGTCTGCTCGCGGCCCTTACGGACCAACTGGTTAATGGTGGGCACTCGGACTCCTTAACAACGCGTTTTGCTTCACACACAAAGTCGGCCACACCCGTCGGTGGGCCAGAGCCAGGGGAGTATAGCAGGCGCAGGTGAGGGGCGTCAAACCCTATTGGCGCCCGGGCGCCGCCCCATTCTACGGAAGAAGCCTCGAGCCCGCGATTTTCCCGGCGGAATCGATCACAACGGCAAAG
>JABEUW010000047.1 GCA_013043945.1 Vulcanimicrobiota bacterium
AGCACCACGGCACCGATGATCGTGCCGAGCAATCTGACGCGTAACGTCATTTTCATTCGCCGATTCCCTCCGTCGTTGAGTCGCTCACTTTGAAGTGGTTCAGTCGTTCGTCCATCTGTTTCATCCCGGCGGTCATCCCGTCGAGCGACGTCAGGATCCGTTGTGCGCTATCGGTAACCTCTTTATTTACGTAGGTTAGGACCTCTACCGACGATGCGTTCTGAGCCGAGATCGAAGAGATATCGGAGAACGCCTTATTCACGTCGTCCGACTGGTTCTGCATCGATCCGGTCGCTTGCATGTTCAACGCGACCGATTTCGTAATCTCTTCGATCGAGCGAATCACTTGGTAGGAGTTCGAACTCATCGCGCGCGCCACCGAACTGATCTCGCCGATCTGCTGGTTGGCGGTCAGCACGGCGTGAACGATCGCTTGGAGCGCACCCGAGGCAGAGTTGGTGCTATTCACGTTCTCTTCGACGCGGTCGGTGAGGCGATCCATCGCATCGACGACCTCCGAGATGACGGCCTGCGTCGAGCTGATATGGCCGGCGATCTCTTTCGTTGCCGAGACGCTTCCGTCGGCGAGCTTGCGGATCTCGCTGGCGACGACCGCGAAGCCTCGGCCGTGCTCGCCCGCGCGTGCCGCTTCGATCGCGGCGTTGAGTGCGAGCAGGTTCGTCTGCTCCGCGATGCGATCGATCACTTTGACGATATCGCCGATCTGTTCGGAGTTGCTGCCGAGCTGTCGAATATCACCCGCGAGTTCGTTGATGGTCGACCGAATCGACTGCATGCCCGCGACGATCGTTTCGATCGCCGTGCCGCCGCCCGCGGCAGTCTGCGACATCTCCGTCGAAATCGAGGAGAGCGAATCGACCTGCGCGGTGACCTGTTCGATAGAGCTCGCCATGTTCGAAACGGAGAGCGCAGTCTCGTCGAGACTGCGCGTCTGTTCTTCGGCGGCTGCGGCGATCGACGCGATCGCATCGGTGAGCGCGCGAACCTTCACCGTCGCTTCGTCGACGATGCGCGACTGTTCGTTGATGCCTTCGTCGAGTTGCCCTTGCGCGACCGAGGCTCCCTCAATCACCGCGAGCGCGGTCGAGGCGGTCGAACGGAGCTCCGCACCCGAGGCGCCGAGATTCGCCGAGTTCTGATGGAGTTCGCGGAAAAACTCACGGAGCCCGAAGATGAGTTTATTGAGCGCGACGGCGAGTTCGCCGAGCGCGGCATCGGGCGACGCGATATTTTTTGTAAAGTCGCCGCTCGAAACTTCGCGGATGCTCGCGGCGAGCGTCGCCACACCGGAGCGCACCTCGGCCGATTCTCCGCGCGGCAGCGCCGGGCGCGAGATCGTCGCACTCCGGAACGCATACTGCCCGGGCTCGAATTCCTCGGCGCTATCGATACGCGAGAGTTCGCCGGCGAAGAGCAGGCTGACCGCAATACCGACAACCCCCAGCAGCACGCTGCCCGAGATCGCTTGGTGGCTGTGATGGGCGTGACGCGCCCAGTAATCGATGAGGGCGACCGCTACTGCAAGCAGCGAACCGATCGGCACGCCGACGAAGGCCGCCCCAACGGCGACGATCCCCAAGAGGAGCACTTCAATAGCAACGGCGTTTCCGTACCACGCCGCAAGCCCGGCCACGAGCGCCGCAATTGCAGCGATCCCGATACGCGCCGGCAGCCCGAAGCGCGAACGCATTGCCGCAATTTTCGCATAGAGCACGACGACCTAGGAACCTCCTCTGGCGCTAGCGCTGGCCTACTTTAAGGGTTCTTTAGCCTTGCGGAGCGACTTTTACTGCCGGGCCCGGCTTATTCTGCCGAGACAGGCCTCGCAGAGGTTCGGCGACTTTGTATCGGTTTCGAAAACCGAGCTGGTCGCGTGCATGGCGCAACGCGGCGAGTGGCAGCTTCGCAGCCCCATCGCACGACCGAGCGCATAGACTGCTTCTTTGAGCACGCGTTGAAAGAGGAGATTCGGATCGGGCTCCTCCCCGTAGAACTCCGGGCGCAGGCGATGGAACGAGACGACGCCGGTCCCCGTATTCGCGTCGGCATCGGCGAAGAGGTAGCGCTGCGAGGTCTTATAGCAATCGAACTCGGTGAGTGCGAGCGCGAAGCCCTCCTGCCCCGGGAATCCCCGTGCGATGCGTGCGTAGAGCGTGGGAGCGAAGAGCTGATTGCGCGTGGCATTGAGCGCCGTGCGCGCGAGCGCCAGCGAGCGTTCGATACGAACGCCGGTGAGAAAGCGCTCCTCGATGCAGACGGCAAGCCGATCGGCGAGGCGCGCGTCGACGGTATTCACCGGTATCAAACGAATGATCTTTGCCATGCTCCTTCGTCGGCCGCTATTCGGCGTTCGTTACCGGAAAACTTGTCGGCGGTAGGGAAGGCTGCGCGATGATCGTTGGTTTGGGGATCGACCTCGCCGAGGTCGAACGCTATCGTTTCGACGAACGAGAGCGCGCCGCATTCGCGCGCAAGGTCTATACGGAAGCAGAGATGAGCTATGCGATGCGCAAGCGTAACTGGCCCGAACGCCTTGCGGGTTTCTTCGCCGCGAAAGAAGCGACGCGCAAAGCGTTCGGCCACGCCATCCCGTGGCGCGATGTCGAAGTCGGGCACGAACCGAGCGGGCGCCCCACGATCCTCCTGCATGGCGAGGCGCGCGCGTTGCTCGAAGAACGCGTGATCGCCCGCATCCATCTCACGATCACCCACACCGCAACCACCGCAGCCGCGGTCGTGATCTTCGAACGATGATTCCCGTCCTGCTTCCCGAGCAACTCCGCTCGCTCGATGCCGCCTCCTGCGAACGCGTCGGCGAGATCGCGTTGATGCGCGCCGCCGGCGCGCGGATCGCAACCTGTATCGACGAACTCTTGCCGCGCGGCGGCCGCGTGCTCGCGTTGGCGGGACCGGGGAATAACGGCGGCGATGCTTTCGCCGCGCTCGCCGCATTAGGGAAGCAGCACGAACGCGTCGTACTCGAACTCCCCGTCGGCAAACGCTCCGCCGCGCGCGGCGATGCCCAGGAGCGCGCCGCAGCATCGGGGGTTCGGACGATCGCGTGGAGCGAGAGCGACGCGCGCGATGCCGCACTCGCGCGCGCCGAACTTTTCGTCGACGGACTCTACGGAACGGGGGCGCGCCTTCCGCTCGATGCAATCGTTCGCGACGCCGTTGCAGCGATCGTCGAGCGCGCGCTCCCATGCGTCGCGATCGATCTGCCGACCGGCGTCGACCCGCGCACCGGCGCCGTTCCCGGGATCGCCATACGCGCGAAGCTGACGGTCGCACTCGGAGCGCTCCTCCCCGCGCATCTGCTCGATCCGGCGCGCGCCTTCGTCGGCAAATTGCTCCTCGCCGATATCGGGTTTCCGCCCGAGCTGCTCGCGGCGATCGCTCCGCGATTCGTAACCCACGATGGCACGAGCGCCCGTGCGGCGATGCCGCAACGCGAGGCACGCGCCGATAAGCGCGGCGCCGGAAGCCTGCTCGCGATCGCCGGAAGCGCGCAATTTCCAGGTGCCGCCGTACTCTGCGCGCGCGCCGCAGCACGCGCCGGTGCCGGCTACGTTACCGTCGCCGCACCCGCCGCAGCGGTCGCCTCGCTGCGCGCGCACCTCATCGAAGAGATCGTCGTCGAGCTTCCCGAGGATCCGCAAGAGGCGAGCGCGCTGCTCCACGATCTCGAGGCTCGGCACGGCGCGCTCGCGATCGGCCCCGGGCTCGGCCTCGCCGAGAATATCGGCGAACTCGTGCGCGATCGGTTAGCGAAAACCACCTTACCCGCCGTCGTCGATGCGAGCGCGCTCTTCCACCTTGCGAAGCATCTCGATATTCTCCGCGGGCGTGCGGCAATTCTCACTCCGCACGAAGGCGAGTTCGCACGCTTATCGGGCGAAGGGAGCGTGCGCTCCGGAACGCGCGTCGAGCGGCTGCGCGCATTCGTCGAACGCACGGAGATAACGACGTTGCTCAAGGGACGCGATACGCTGGTCGAAGATGGAGGCCAGACGTACATCAATCCCAGCGGCACCAACGCACTCGCTACCGCGGGGAGCGGCGACGTGCTCTCCGGGATCGTCGGTGCCCTGCTCGCCCGCGGCTGCACGCCCTTTCAAGCGGGCGCACTCGGCGCATTCTGGCACGGGCGCGCGGGGCAAGCGGCGCAACGAGAACGAGAGATCGGCGTCGTTGCGAGCGATATTATCGAGTCGTTGGGGAACGCGCTTCGGTAAGCATCGTACAGAACGTTTCCTCGTCGAGCACGGGAACGTCGAGCTCGCGCGCGCGCTGGAGTTTGCTTCCCGCCTCCGCGCCGGCGACGAGGTAATCGGTCTTCGCACTCACCGACTCGCTCGTCCGAGCGCCGAGATGGTCGAGCGCGGCTTTCGCTTCATCGCGCGTCATCGTCGCAAGCGTTCCGGTCAGCACGAAGCGCTTCCCTTTTAACGCGGAGTCCGCCACCGGTGCGCTGCCGCGCTCCTCAATCGCCACCCCTGCAGCGGCGAGC
>JABEUW010000048.1 GCA_013043945.1 Vulcanimicrobiota bacterium
CCCTCGATAGAGGTCGGGAATCAATACGCGAAAACCAGCCGCGGCCATGCGCTCGGCGGTAGAGATAATCTGGTCGTTCACGCCCCACCATTCTTCGAGCATCACGATTCCCGGAGCATTTTTCGCATCGCCGGGCTCGGCGAGGTAGCCGGGGGCTTTCGCTCCATCGGGGCGCGTAAATTCGATCATCGATCCCATGTTCGATCCTCTCATAGCGATTTCGGGCACGCTCTCGGCGCGCTTTCTTCGAACCCTCGATGCGAGCGACGGGGTTGCATCGGGGCGGGGTTTTCCGCCGCGCCTTGGAATCCCCGACGCTATGGAACGACCGAACGCGAGCGAGCCGAGGGCGCGTCCGAATGCCGAGGCGATCGACGAACCGCGGTGGCATGCCTCGCTCGCGGCGATCGGCGCGTTGATACTCTACGTGCTGTTGCCGCAGCGCCTCGTCTTCGGGCCTGCGTGGTTCGCGCCGATCGTCGTTCTCGCAGTTCTGGTGCCGCTCTCGATCTTCGCTCCCGATCGCGACGACGAAACGAAACTTCACCGTATTGCTTCAATCGTTTCGATCGTCTTGTTGAATATCTTTAACGTCCTCTCCGTGATCCTTTTGGTCATCGATGCATTTTCGCATCATCCCAAGGGTGTCGCCGGCATTACCGGACAGCGATTGCTGCTCTCGGGTGCGCAAATCTGGACGACGAACGTTTTGGTCTATGCGCTCTGGTTCTGGGAAGTCGATGGCGGCGGGCCGTGGCAGCGCAGCAGGGCGCGAAGCGCGGCGGCGGATCTCAAAGCGAGCTTTTTGTTTCCACAGATGATGGTCGATGCGCAACGCGTGCGTTGCGTCGATCCCCATTGGAAGCCGCTCTTCCTCGATTATCTCTATGTGGCGTTTACGAACGCATTAGCATTTAGCCCGACCGATACGATGCCGATTACCAGAGCGGCAAAAATGTTGATGCTCGTCGAAGCCTCGATCTCGTTCGTGACGATCGCGCTCGTCGTCTCGCGGGCGATCAACGTTATCTAACGATATTTTGGGGGCGAGGGGCGAAGACGGCCTACAGTTGGGAGTTCGTTGCAAGCCGCGTGCGTACGAAAGCTGTCGGCGAGATATGGACGTCTCCGCGGAACGGCAAGTCGAGCTCGGCGATGACGACCATCGTAGCGACGATCGTTGCCGCGAGTAAGATCGTCATCAGGTAATGCGCGGGTCTGCTCTGAACGCGAAATAGGTAGCTCCCGGCGACGGTGACGAGCGAGATAAACAGCATCATCCCCCAGAGAACCGGCGGTATGCTCTCTTGATTGTCGAATAAGCGCGTCCGTCGTTGGTCGACGAACCGATTCGTCAGATCGAGCATCGACGCGAGGACGGCGGCCTGGCGAGCATCTGCCGGATGGAAGCTTGCGACGCGCTCCATAATCGTATGGGCGCGATCGCGGGCCTGCCGACTGAAATCGCCGTGTTGCATCGCTGGCCATTCGCGGTTGACGACCGCTCGCACGTAGAGAACGATCTCCGATCGCAGGGGCATCGCGAAGCTCTTGGGGAGCGTTTCGCAGAGATGATAGAGATCGCCGAGTGCGGCCGCCTCGTTTTGGACCGTTGCGGCGGCCTGGTCGAACTCTTGCCAGACGGTGACGACCATAAACGAGAGGATCACCGCGAGGATCGTCCCAATCGTCGTGACGATGGGGCCGGCGACATCGTTGTGGGTTAGGCTCGCCAAAGAGACGCGCCGCTCGAATATCGAGAGCCCGAAGGCGGCGAGCGTGCAGGCGAGCGAGATCGCCACGATCGCAAAGAGCCAGGTCGGAATTCCGTATATCCAATCCACGATGGCGCCATTCTCGAACGAAGGAGCCCCTCCTCGATGGCTCGGCAACCATTTTCTTGGAATCCGCGTTGATAGGACGCGTGGAAGCCGGCACAGAACATCGCGCGCCGTGTACGTGCGGGTATGATGTAATGGTAGCCTGCGACCTTCCCAAGGTTGATGCGTGGGTTCGATTCCCACTACCCGCTCCAATCCGGCGACGTAGCCAAGTGGTAAGGCAGGGCTCTGCAAAAGCCCCATTCGGCAGTTCGAATCTGCCCGTCGCCTCCAACTCGTTCTCTCGATGCGCATAGTCGTCATCGGGGCCGGCGGCATTGGCGGGTTCATCGCCGCGGCGCTCGCACGGAGCGGCGCCGAGGTCGCGGTGATGGCGCGCGGCGCGCATGCCGACGCAATCGTTCGCTCCGGACTTCAGGTTCGCGGCGACCTCGGTACCTATACGGTACCGCTTCGCGTCGTCTCGAGGCTCGAAGATTTCGACGCCTTCCAATGTGCCCTGCTCTGCGTGAAGGCGCACCAGCTTCCCTCGCTCGATGCACCGTTGCAACGGCTCTCCCGCGCTGGGGCATGCGTGGTGACGCTCCAGAATGGCGTCCCGTTCTGGTTCGCACGACGGCCGCCGCTCGCGAGCGTCGATCCTGGCGGTGCGCTCGGATCGCTCTTTGACGACCGACGGACGATCGGCGGTGTCGTGCATGTCTCGGGGCATATCGAGGCCCCCGGCTCCATCGTGCAGAGCGGCGGCATGCGCTACGTCCTCGCGCCGATCGCCGACGGCGGCAGTGCCGAGGATGCCTGCGATCGATTGATCGCGATGATGGAGCGAGCAGGTTTGGCACCGGAACGGAGCGCCGATCTTCGCGGCATCTTATGGGCGAAGTTGGCGAATAACGTCGCTCTCAATGCCGTGAGTGCGCTGACGCGCCTCTCGATCGCCCCGATGCTCGCATTCGCGCCGACGCGCGATCTCGTCGCGCGCTTGATCGGCGAGACGCTCGCGGTCGGCCGCGCGCTCGGCGTCGTCGGAGCGATCGATATCGAGCAACGGATGGCGTATGCGGCGCGCTTAAGCGACGTGCGGACCTCGATGCTCCAAGATGTGTTGGCCGAGCGAACGATGGAGATCGACCCGATCTTGGGGGCGACCGGCGAGTTGGGGGAGCGCGTCTCCGTGCCGACGCCAACCGTTACCTCGATGCTCGCGCTCCTTCGCGGTCTTCAGGCGAGTTTTGTACGGTGAGCGTGCTTCCGCGGATCATTCCCTGCCTCGATATTCGCGACGGTCGCGTGGTGAAGGGCGTGCAGTTCGAAGGGCTCCGCGATGCCGGCGATCCCGTCGAACTCGCGCGTCGGTACGAACGCGAGGGGGCAGACGAGCTCGTCTTTCTCGATATCGCCGCGACGGTTGAAGGGAGAAGCGCATCGCTCGAGATGCTCCGTCGCATCGGTGCCGAGCTGAGCATTCCCTTCGCGGTCGGCGGCGGGATCGAGAGCCTCGAGACGGTGCGCGCGTTTCTTCGCGCTGGCTGCGATAAGGTCTCGCTGAACTCCGCGGCGGTGCGCTCGCCGGCGCTCCTCGACGCGATCTCGGGAACCTTCGGAAGCCAGTCGCTCGTCGTTGCGATCGACGTTCGCCGCAGCGGCGCGGGAGCGTTCGATGTCTATCTCGACGGAGGGCGGAGCCCGAGCGGCCGCGGCGCCGTCGAATGGGCGTGCGAAGCGCAGCGGCGGGGCGCCGGCGAGCTACTGGTAACGAGCATGGATCGCGACGGTACCCGCGAGGGCTTCGATATCGAACTGACGGCGGCGATCCGCACGGCGGTCGATATTCCGGTCATCGCCTCGGGTGGGGCTGGAAGCGTCGACGATTTTGCCGCGCTCTTCGCCGCCGGTGCCGCCGATGCGGCATTAGGGGCCTCGGTCTTCCATTACGGGAGCATCGCCATTCCACACCTCAAGAAAGAACTGCGCGAGCGAGGCATAATGGTGCGACCGTGGCAACCGACGCTTTAAACTGGGACGAACGCGGGCTGATGCCGGTCGTCATCTGCGATGCGCGCAGCGGAGAACTTCTGACGCTCGCGTGGGCGAATCAAGCTGCACTCGGTGAAACGCTGGCAACGCGACGGACGGTGCTCTATAGTCGCTCTCGCGCACGTCTGTGGCGCAAGGGCGAGAGTTCGGGGAACGGCCAACACGTCGTCGCCGTGACGACCGATTGCGATCGCGACGCGCTCTGCTATCACGTCCTCCCGCATGGCCCGGCCTGTCACACCGGCGCCGCGAGTTGCTTTCAGGATCGACTCCTCGAACCCGATGCCCCCGCCGGCGATCTTCGCCGCGCGATCGAGCACCTGCGCTCGACGATCGCAGTGCGCCGCGGAAGCGACCCCGAGCATTCGTACGTCGCTCGGCTCTTACGCGACGGCGTCGACCGTATCGGGAAGAAGATCGGTGAGGAGGCGACCGAGGTCGTGATCGCGGCAAAGAATCCCGATGACGATGAATTAATTTGGGAGTCGGCCGACCTGCTCTTTCACCTTTTGGTTTTGCTCGAAGCGCGCGGCATCGATCCCGATGCCGTCGGTTCGCACTTGTTACAACGCGCGAAGAAGTGACGTTACGCGAACTCGCCGGCATCGGGCCGAAGCGGGCGCTCGCGTTTGCGGCCCTGGAGATCGAAACGCCGCGCGATCTCCTGGAGTACTTCCCCTTTCGCTACGACGATCTCCGCGAGGCGACGCCGGCGGTAGCGTTAGGCGGGCGCGGCGGCGAAGAGAATGCCGTCGGAACCGTTCTTTCCGTGCGCGAGCGGCGCGCACGCAGTCTCGAGATCGTCGAGGTCGACCTTCGTGACGAGAGCGCGCTCTTTCGAGCGAAATGGATCGGCCGCAATCGGTACGTCATCGGACGTTTTAAAGTTGGAATGCGGATCTTCGTGCGCGGTCGAGTCGAACGTTCGCTTTCCGGCCCCGTCGTGAGCGTGAGTACCTATCGCATTCTCGGCCCCGACGAACGCTATCGCGGCGCGCTCGTGCCGATCTATCACGCGGCGCGAGATCTCTCCAGTAAAACGATCGCCGCCGCGATCTCCCGAAATTTTCCGCGTCTCCTCGACGATGCATCGCCCGATCCGATACCTCCGTCGATTCTCGCGCGAAGCGGCTACGAGCCGATCGATGGCGCGTATCGCAACCTCCATGCCCCCGAGACGTTGGAAGCAGCGCAGCGCGCGCGGGAGCGATTTGCATACGGCGAATTTCTCGTCCACGCCTTCGCGTCGCTGCGCCGGCGTGCCGTTCGATCGCTCGAGCGCGGCGCCGAGGCAATGTCCGATGCACGGGGCTGCATCGAGCAACTCGAACGCGACTTGCCCTTTCCCCTTACGGGAGCGCAACGACGCGTCATCGATGAGATCGCGCGCGACCTTGCCGGCGAGGTCCCAATGAATCGCTTGGTTCAGGGTGATGTCGGAAGCGGCAAGACCCTCGTCGCCGCCGCAGCGATGTTGATCGCGGCGCGCAATAACGTGCAATCGGCGTTGATGGCTCCTACCGAGCTGCTGGCCCTCCAGCACGCTCAAAAATTAGGGCCGCTCTTAATGCCGTTCGGCATCGCCGTTCAACCGGTGCTCGGCAGCCAACGCTCCTCGGAGCGTCGAGAGGCGTTACGACGCCTCGGGAGCGGCGAGGCGGCCGTCGCGGTCGGTACGCACGCGCTCTTGACGGAGAGCACGGAGTTCTTGCGACTCGGCCTGGTGGCGATCGACGAGCAACACCGTTTCGGCGTCGAGCAGCGCGCGCGGCTGCGCGCGAAGGGCGGAACGCCGCATACGCTGCATTTAACAGCAACCCCAATTCCGCGTACGCTCGCGCAGACGCTGCTCGCCGGGCTCGATATATCGTCGATCGACGAATTGCCGCCGGGGCGTACGCCGATCGAAACCTACGTCCTACGGATGAGCCGACTCGATCGCGCCTATCGTTTTATTCGCGAGCGCGTGGAGAGAGATCGTCAACAGGCCTATATCGTGTGCGCTGCGATCGAGAGCGATGACGACGAGGGGACCGGGTTGATCGGTGCGGTAGAAGAAGCGGCACGGGTCTCCGCAGGGGCCTTTGCGGGGCTGCGGGTGGCTCTGCTGCACGGGCGCATGAGCGCCGATGTGAAGGATCGCACGATGCGGCAATTCTCCGCTGGCGAGATCGATGTTCTCGTTGCGACGACGGTGGTGGAGGTCGGCGTCGACGTCCCCAATGCCGTCGTGATGCTCGTGCTCGACGCGCATCGGTACGGCCTCGCACAGCTCCATCAATTGCGCGGGCGCGTCGGGCGCGGAGCGGCCTCCTCCTATTGTTTGCTGCTCCATCCCGACGAGACACCGCAGAGCGCTCGGCTCGAGTTTTTACTCGAGAGTACCGATGGCTTTGTGATCGCCGAGCGCGACCTGGAACTCCGCGGCGGAGGCCAGCTTGGAGGCATCCTCCAATCGGGGCACAGCGGCATGCGTTTCGGGGATCCCATCGCCGATCGCGCGCTCTTCATGGCGGCCGCCGAGGCGGCACGGGAGATCTTCGAACGGGATCCCGAGCTCCGCGAGCCGGGGAACGCGGGGCTCCTTGCGGCATTGCTCGCCGAGCCAAATCTTCGGGATCTGCAACTTTCTTCGTAATGCCGCAGTAAAGACTATATCGCCCTCTGTAACTGAAGGAGTCCTCCTATCGTGCGATTCACTCGCCCGCTCGTCGCGTTCGCGGCAGCGCTCGCCCTCGGGTTCGTCCTGGTCGGGCAAGCGCGTGCCGATTCGAACGTCACCCGCACTACACTCTCCAATGGTCTTCAGGTCGTGGTCGTGCGCGATACGCTCGCGCCCGTCGTGACGACGATGATGAATTACAAAGTCGGCTCGAACGAAGAGCCGCTCGACGGCCTCGCCCACGCGACCGAACATATGATGTTCCGCGGCAGCAAGACGATCTCGGCGAATCAGCTCACGGAGATCATCGGCCTCACCGGCGGCGATTTCGACGCCGACACCCAAGCTGAAATGACGCAATATTTTTTCACCGTTCCCTCGCAGTATCTCGACGTTGCGCTCCGGCTCGAAGCCTCGCGCGCGCGCGGATTGCTCATGGCGCAGAACGAATGGAACCAGGAGCGCGGAGCGATCGAGCAAGAGGTCACGCAGGACAACAGCAATGCGATATCGCGCATGCTAATGAAGATTCAGAAGGCCGTCTACGTGGGTACGCCCTACGGCAACAACACCCTCGGAACGATCAAGACCTTCTCGACGCAGATCAATCACAAACAACTGATCGATTTCTATAACACCTGGTATCATCCGAATAACGCCATTTTCGTCATCGTCGGAAACGTCGATCCGCATTCGACGATCGCAATGGTGAAAAAACTCTTCGGCTCGATTCCTGCGGCAAAATTGCCCGCGCGTCCGAAGGTCGCGCCGCTGCCGTTAAAACCTCAGGTGATCTCCGAGACGAGCGATCAACCCTATACGCTCGTCGCCCAGGCGTTTCGCTTTCCCGGTTACGACAGCAAAGAATATGCCGCCTCGGTTATTGCCTCCGACGTGCTGAACTCTCAGCGGGGAGCGCTCTATGGGCTCACTGCCGACGGCAAAGCACTCTTTACCGGTTTCCAGAGCGATAACCATCCGAAACTCTCGGGTGGGTTTCTGTTCGCGGCGGTTGCGCCGACCACGAAGCCCCAGACCATCGCCGCCGAGATGAAGGCGGTGATCGAAGGCTATAAACTGCACGGCGTCCCGGCGGCGCTGGTCCGCGCGTCGATCCGTCGCGAAGTCGCGCAGGCTTCGTTCCAGTACAATAACATCGCGAACCTCGCGTTCGCTTGGTCGACGGCACTCACGGTGCAAGGGTTGCGCTCGCCGAACCAAATGATCTCCGCCTACAAACACGTGACCACCGCTGAGGTCAATAACGTGTTGCGTCGCTATCTTGTATACAAGACCTCGATCCTCGCCTACGCCGTTCCAAGCAATTCGGGGAAGATCTCGATGGGGACCGGCGCACCGGCGAAGGAGAACAACTCGATTCCACCGACGAAACACGAAGCGCTGCCGACGTGGGCGAACGATATCCTCGCAAACCTCAAAGTCCCACCGCAGACGCTGCATCCCACGACGTTCACGCTCGCCAATGGGCTGCACGTTATCGTCGTTCCCAGCAAGCTCAGTAAGACGGTCGTGCTGCGCGGCTCGATCGATAACGCGCCGATGCTGCAGGAGCCCAAGGGTGAATCCGGCGTCGGCGGCGTGCTCGCTACGCTGATGGGGTACGGTAGCACCACCTATAATCGAATTGCCTATCAGGCGCAACTCGATAAAATCGCCGCAAACGTCAGCGTCGGCACGAGTTTCTCGCTCGACGTTCTCTCCGATCGCGTCGCACGCGGTATGCAACTCCTCGCCGACGAAGAATTGCACCCGGCGCTCCCGGCGGCGATCTTTCCGGTCGTTCGCCAGCAGGCACTCGGAGCGATACTCGGAGCCGAAAATGCTCCCGACACGCTCGCACAAGAGCAATTGCAGAAGTTGCTCTACCCCGCCGGAGATCCGACGCAGCGTCATGCAACGCCGGCCTCGATTCGCGCGCTAACGCTCGCCGATCTGCAGAGCTACTACCAAGCCGCCTACCGTCCGGATCTCACGACGATTGCGATCGTCGGCGATATCAGCCCGGAACGCGCGAAGATTCTCGTCGAGCGCTACTTCGGAGCGTGGAAGGCGGTCGGCCCGAAACCGCAGACCGAACTCGCTGCACAACCGAACAACCCGGCTGCGGCCGCCGTCGTTCCTGCAACCGGTCGCGTACAGTCCTCGACGACGCTCGCACAGACGATGGATTTCGGGCGTTCGAACCCCGATTATGCGGCGTTGCAATTGGCGAACACCGTGTTGACCGGCGGCTTCTACAGCTCGATGCTCTATCACGACCTGCGTGAGATCCACGGTTGGGTCTATTACGTCGGGTCGCAGTTCAACATCGAAAAACATCGCTCGGTCTTTACGATTAGCTATGGGTCGAATCCGCAAAATATCGTTCCGGCCCAGCAGCAGATCGTTACCGATATCGAACAACTCCAGCAGCATCCGCTCGGCGCGCACCGTCTGTTGCGTGCGAAAGCGCTCTTGCTGGGGCTCATTCCGGTACGGCAGCAATCCTACGGCGGTGTCGCCAATCTCTTGCTCGGCTACGCGCAAGAAGGCTTACCGCTCGATGAAAACATCCTCGAAGCGCGTCAGGAATTGGCGACGACGCCTGCACAGGTGCAGGCCGCAGTCGCGAAATGGGTGCGTCCGAAGGACTTCGTCCGCGTGGTAACCGGGCCCGGCCCGCGCTAGGCGCGCGGCGATTCGGCCTCCGAGGCCCTCGCGTCGTGATGACGCGGGGGCCTTCCCTTTTCGCGACGCCGGTATCGCCGCACGGCGCGCGCGGAGGTGTTGTTTCAGCCCGAATAGCGCGCAGCGACCGCCTTTGTCAGCCCGAGTAGATGGGATGAGAAGGCCGGTCGCCGAAGCGGTTTTCGAAAGAACACCCGCGTTGCGCACTCAGAGGTGCAAGGAGACCGACCTTCATGAAC
>JABEUW010000049.1 GCA_013043945.1 Vulcanimicrobiota bacterium
GCACCTGGAAACGATCATCGAAGTCGTTCTCGACCTAGGCCGCGCCCCCGAGGCGCGCTTCGAGAGCGACTTTGTTTATCTCTCCGAGACGCCGGTCTCGCCTGAGGATATCGCGCACGTCTGTTCGCGCATCTCGGGCTTCGGCGCCGACAATCGAGCGGGTATCGAACAGACGTTGCACCGTATTAGCGCCATACGCAATCGGACCGGAAAGATCGTCGGGCTCACCTGCCGCATCGGTCGAGCGGTCTACGGAACGATCGACATTATCCTCGACGTGCTCCGCAGCGGGAAGTCGATCTGCCTGCTCGGCCGCCCGGGCGTCGGCAAGACGACGATGCTCCGCGAATGTGCGCGCGTACTCGCCTCGGACCGCAAGCGCGTCGTTATCGTCGATAGCTCCAACGAGATCGCCGGAGACAGCGATATTCCCCATCCGGGTATCGGCACCGCACGACGCATGCAGGTTCCCGACCCGGCACTCCAGCATGCGGTGATGATCGAGGCGGTCGAAAACCACATGCCCGAAGTCGTGGTCATCGACGAGATCGGTACGGAGGCCGAGGCGGCGGCAGCACGCACGATCGCCGAACGGGGCGTCACGCTCATCGCGACGGCGCACGGCCAGAGCCTCGAAAACCTGCTGATGAATCCGACGCTCTCGGATCTGCTCGGCGGAATCAGTGCGGTAACGCTCTCCGACGAAGAAGCGCGCCGCCGCGGTACGCGCAAAACCGTGCTCGAGCGGAAGCAGCCGCCGACCTTCGATATTCTCGTCGAGATTCACGATCGCGATCGGTTGGCAATTCACAAAAGCGTCGCCGACGTCGTCGACGCAACCCTGCGTGGATATCAACCGCAGCCCGAGATTCGCCAGCGCGGTGCGTCGGGCGAGGTTGCGATTCTGCAGGCGGCGGAGCCCGAGTCGATGCCGCAGGTCGTGGAGAGCATCGACGGGGTAGCGTTAGAGCGCGAAGAAGGGCAACGCCCGCTCTCGATTTTTCCATACGGCGTCTCGCGCAGTAAGATCGAGCGCGCGATTCATAACCTCCGCGTCGGCGCATCGATTGCTCGGACGTGGGACGACGCCGATGTCGTCTTCGCGTTAAAGTCGCTGGAACGCAAAGGGCAACCGAAGCTCAAACAGATCGCCGCGGAGAACGTGCCGATCTACGCGATTAAGACGAACACGACGACGCAGATTCAATTGGCGTTGCGTGACGTCTTTCGCTTGGGCTCGATCGATCACGAAGAGATTGCGATGCGCGAAGCCGAGGAGGCGATCTATCAGGTCATGCTGACGAGCCAGGCGATCGAGCTCTCACCGCAGACCTCGTACGTTCGGCGAATGCAGCACCAGATGGCCGAGAAACATCGTCTTCACTCTCGCTCGACGGGATTGGAGCCGAACCGGCGCGTTCGTATCTATCGGGGTGGCGATTAGGCGCTGCAAACGCTCGCTGTCACCCCGAGTAGGCGCTGCAAGCGCCGTATCGAGGGGTGCTTACGCCTGTTTTACGTCGCCCTCTTCGGAGACGAGGAAGCGCGTGTCGTAGGCCATCATTTCGTCCTTCACTTTGACGCGGCTATGAACGTTGAAGCGGTGCGCCTTCTTGCCGCCCGAGTTCACCAGACCACCGTAAAAGATTTTGATGAGCGGTGTCTGCCCGGGCTTCGGTTCGTCGAGCTTCTTCGACGCGATCAATGCCGCGACGATCTTGTTTTGTATCGCGACCGGCAAGAGACGATAGGCGTCGTCGGTCTGAGCCGCCGCAGGGTTCTCCGGCGTGCGGCGATCGACGGGCTCGGGCGTGTCGGTGACGTAGCGGACGACCGCGTCCCAATGGTCGGCAGCGATCCCGGCAAACTCGCAAAAATGGCGATTCCAGGTATCGTTTTTATGTTGAACGGTGTCGGTGCGGATATTTTTACAACGAATCGGTAGTCGCTGCTCGCGGAGGCGAATAATGAGGTTGAATTCCTTCGCATCGATTTTATCGCGAATGATGAACACGAGCCCGTTCGCGGAGATCTCCATTCCGATCCCCTGCCGTACGTCGTTCGGATTGCCTGCGTTGGGAAGCCACCAAACATGAAAAGCGCCCGCCCGGCGTTGATACTGCCGGCGGTCGCCTGCGCGCCCGAGAAACCACTCGATTACGTCTGAGAAAATCGAGTTGCCGAGGGACATGGGTTGACCTCCCGTCGAAAGACCGCCCCGGTATGTTTGCGGTCATCGAAGGAATTGAAGGTAGCGGTAAGAGCACCCTGCAAGCGGGCGTCGCCGAGGCGTTGCGCGCGCTCGGGCGGCGGGTGACGACGACGCGGGAGCCCGGCGGAAGCCCGCTCGGGGATGCAATCCGAGCGATCTTTCTCGCCCCGGAACTCGATGTCGACCCGGTCGCCGAGGCAATGCTGGTCAACGCGGCGAGAACGCAGCATATTGCCGCCCTTATTCGGCCGGCGTTAGAACGCGGGGAGACGGTTCTCTGCGATCGCTTCGTCGACTCGACGCTCGCCTACCAGGGCTACGGGCGCGGACTCGAGCTCACGATGCTGCGCGGCCTCTGCGAGATCGCCGTCGGCGGTCTCGTCGCCGACGTGACGATCGTGCTCGATTGCGAGCCGAATCTATCGCGACGGCGGCTCGACGAACGAGGGAACGCTCCCGATCGGCTCGAGAACGAGAATTCCGGCTTTCACGAACGCGTGCGCGAGGGCTTTCTCGCACTCGCGCGCGGCAGCGAGCGCCACGTCGTTCTCGATGCCGCCGGCTCTCGGGAGGAGCTCGTTGCGGCGGCGCTCGCGGCGATCGAAGGTATGCGCTCACGTGGCTGAGATCTACGACCCATCGATCGGGGCCGATGCCGCGCGCGCATTCTTTTCGCGGAGCCGAAAGGGGGAGATCGCCCACGGATATCTCTTTATCGGACCGAGCGGAACCGGGAAAAAGAGTTTCGCGCGCTACCTCGCGCAGTCGTTACTCTGCGAAGGCAATGGCGATAATGCATTCGGCGCTTGCGGAAGCTGCCGGTCTTGTGCCCTCTTCGGGCACGAAGGGCAGAGCGCGCACCCCGATTTCATCGAGCACTTCGGCGCGCTAAAAATCGGCGATACGGCGAGCGTGGGTTTCGCAACGACGGGAGACACGACCTCGCGCGATCTCATTCGCCAGCTGGCAATGCAATCGTATTCGGGCGGGCGACGCGTGCTGTTGCTCGCCGACGTTGAGTTCGCATCGCCTGCCGCGGCGAACGCACTATTGAAATTTTTCGAGGAGCCTCCGGTCGGCGTGACGTTGCTTTTAACGAGTTCGACACCCGCCGCGATACTTGGAACGATTCGCTCGCGCCTCACGCAACTGCGCATCGGGCCGCTCTCGCGCGACGAAATGCTGACGTTACTCGTCCGTCGCGGTTTTGCGAGCGATGCCGCGGAACGCGTGCTCGCACGCGCTCGCGGCAGCCTGACTCGAGCATTGGAGTTGCTCGACATCGATGCGGAGGCTCCGCACGCCGTTATCGCGCGCTGGTTCGATGATGCGATCGTCGGCAACACCCCAGCCGCGAACTGGGCGACGCGCGAGAGCCTCGACGAGGGACTCCTCGCGATAAAGGCGCGCTTGAAAGATGCGATCGCCGCGCCGTTTCTTGGGGAGAGGCCGGAAGGCCATATCGACCTCGCACGCGGGCTCAAGGCCTTTGAGAAAATCGACGACGCTCAGCGCCTGGCGCGTACGAACGTGAGCCCGACGATGGTTGCCGATCTCGTTCGAATGGCGATTACCGGGCTCGCCCTCGACGGGACGGAGAAAAGTTAGCGAAAACCTCGTGGCGCGACGTCGTCGTAATTTTTTGCAAATGGGAATGCGAGATATGCGAATGCGAGCGCCTGCACGACCGCCGGAATGATTTGATAGAGCAGTGGATTCGCCGTAATCGTCAACATACGGTAAATAACGAGTTGCGGCAAGACGCCCCAGAGCAGAACGAAGACGACCGCAAGAACGATCGCTCGCGCCGGGTGTTCGCGCACCGCGCGTATCGAGGCACTGATGGCTAACGGCCCCGAGAGGCCGGAGATCGCGCCCGCCGGGATGGTGTAGATGAGAAAAAAGGCCGCTACGAGTTGGAGCGCGTAGACGCCGATCATCCCGAAGAGCGAGCCGACCGTTGCTGCAACCGAGATAACGAAGACGAATCCGATCGTCGCCATCAGGATCGCGCCCGCTTTGCCGAGCGCCTCGCTCCACACGCTATCGAAGTTCGTCCGATAGCCTCGCTGGAGATCGTTGGCATAGAGCGTCGCTACGCCGAATGCAAAACCGAACGCGAGTTGCTGAACGAAGCTGATGATGCCGCCGCCGGCGCTACCGAAAGGATCGGTAAAGAGCTGCCCTACCTGCGCGAGCAGGACGCTCACGAGTGCCGCTAACAACGGAACGACGATAATTGCCGGGTGGCGCAACAGTAGCCCGAGGCCGCGGAGGTAGATTCCGAGATCGACCTCGGGGGTACCGCGTCGGTTCATTCCGCGAGATTCCTAGCCGCGCGCGCCGTCGAGCGCGTGGCGACACGAACAATCGCCATGCAGGTCGATGCGTTCGATGATTTTGCCGAGAGCGGCCTTCACGCGCTCGTTATTGCTCGCGAACACCTTCATAACTTCGGCGTGAGAGACCGGCGACATCCCCTCAAGGCCGACGTCGTAATCGGTAATGAGCGAGATATTCGCGTAGCAGATCTCCAGTTCGCGGGCGAGATAGGACTCGGGATACTGGGTCATGTTGATGACCTCCCATCCCTGGCTTTGAAACCACTTCGATTCGGCGCGCGTCGAGAAGCGCGGCCCTTGAATGACCACGACGGTGCCGCGTTCGTGCGTCTCGATACCGAGTTCGACGAGCGATTTCACCGCAATTCCGCGCAACGTCGGGCAATAGGGGTCGGCAAAGGAGACGTGCGTCGTTATCGGGCCGTCGAAGAAGGTATCGCGGCGTCCGGTCGTGCGATCGACGACTTGATCTGCGACGACCATCGAGCCCGGTTTGACGTGGACGGCAAGCGAGCCACAGGCGGTCGGGGCGATGATGCGGGAGACGCCGAGCATCTTCATCGCGTACAGATTCGCGCGATAGTTGATCGCTTGTGGCGGGAAGCGATGGTCCTTCCCGTGTCGCGGAAGGAATGCGACGCGTTTTCCGGCGATCTCGCCGAGCGCGACGCGATCGCTGGGTGCGCCGTACGGCGTTTCGATCCAGAGCTCGCGCGCATTTTCAATGAGCGAATAGAATCCGGATCCGCCGAAAACGCCGATATCCGCTTGTTCGTTTGTCTGCATGATACGCAGATTCGTGAGGAGAATCGACGACCCTGCGATGTTGATTTTCAAACATATTCTTCTTGCAGCGGCAACGGCATTTAGCCCGAGCCTCTATCGGACGCAATGTAGCGCCTTACTCACTGGCAACCTCCCGGCGTACGCAGCGACGCTCGCACCGAGCTATCGCTTCGTCGATCTGGGAGGGCGTGTGGAGAAGCGCGCGCAGGTCCTTGCGACCTTTGCAGGGTGGTTTCGGGCGAAGAGTGGGAGCATTACGAGCTGCCGGGCGAGCGCACCGAGCGATCCGCCCTCGGGGAGAAACATCTCCGTGCCGCTCCATATCGTCGAAGATATCGCCGTTGCGATTCCCACCGAGGGCACTCGCCGCTATAGGATCGACCTTCATGCAGTCGAGCGCTGGCAGCTCTTCGGCGGAGAGTGGCGCGCGGTTGAGAGCGTTGTTCGGAAGCGGAGCGTCACACCGCTCTAATTCGACCCCTCGAAACGCCCCGGAGCCTGCCCCGAGCGAGCGAAGCGAGTCGAACGGGGGCTCTCTTGGGTGACAAGGATGCCCCTCGGCCTGAGGCGGAACCCTCTCCTCCGGGCACGAACGTGAGGGGACCGTACCCTTACTTTTTGGAGGTTCCTCACGCTCGTGCTTATTCGTGGACTCTCGATTCTTTTGGCGGGCATCGTCCTGAGCGCTGCCATCGCTAAAACGGCGCGTGCCGCAGCGCCGGCACAACTTCCGCCGGCGATCTCCACCGCGATCTCAGCGGCCTATGCAAACCAATGTACGATGTTGAAAAACACCGATATCGACGGGTTTAGTAAGACCTTTACCAACCATTGGGTCGAGAGCGATTCGAACGGCAGCAAGGTGACGAAGGCGCAAGCGATCGGCGCGATCAAACAACAGATCGCGGCGATGGGTTTAACGATCACCGATTGTGCGGCGACGATTGGCGGCGGTTCGGTGAGCTCCGACGGGAACACCGTTACGGTCAACGTCGAGCAATCCGCCGACGGCACGGTCGCCTCGCAGACCGGAACCTCGCCGATTCAAATCAGCTCGAAAGAGACTGATGTGTGGGTGAAACGTGGTGCGAATTGGTTGCAGAGCGCGTCGACCGTTCTCAAGAACACGATCATGCTCAATGGGCAGGTCGTTCAACAGTCTGGAAGCCGCTAACGCGAAGAGCCCCGTTTAGCGGTTGAAATCGCTCGGTTTAAGATTGTCGAGAAACTTCTTAAACCGAGAGAGATCTTCTTCGTCGCCTTCGTCGCTCTCGCCCTGACTCTCTTCGAGCACGATCTTATCGGTAACGTAGATCGGCGCTTTTGCGCGTAATGCGAGCGCGATTCCGTCGGAGGGGCGGGCGTCGATCTCTTTAAGCTCGCCGCCGGCGCGGACGACGAGTTTTGCAAAAAACGTCGAGTCGCGAATATCGTGAATGACGACTTGTTCGATGGTTCCCTCCAACGTTTCGACGACCGAGAGCATGAGATCGTGTGAGAGCGGTCGCGGAGCGTGCCCGCCTTCGAGAACGTGCGAGATTGCAGCGGCTTCGAACGGTCCTATGAGAATTGGTAAGAAGTGCATGCCGTCGACCGCTTTGAGAATAACGACCGGTTCGTGGGTGAGCGAATCGATTCCGAGCTTGTCGACCTTCATCTGACGCATACCCTGAGTAATCCTACCGTGAGGCAGGCTTTCCCTGGCATGGGCGGAAGCGAAGCCGACTTGTCATGGCACTCTCTTGCGGTATCGTCGGGCTTCCCAATGTCGGGAAATCCACC
>JABEUW010000050.1 GCA_013043945.1 Vulcanimicrobiota bacterium
CGAGCGCCGGCGGATTCGTAAGCGGAGTCTGGAAAAGAAGCGGCGCGACCGGCATCGCGCTCTCGGCACTCGCGGCCTTCGCCTTGCTGGGAATCGGTGCGCTCGCGCTCGTTGCGCCGGAGCGGCTCGCGCAGGCCTACGGGCTCCCGGTGCGCGAGGGGAACGCGCTCGGTTTCGTCCGGGCGACCGGGGCGCGCGACGCGATCCTCGGTGCGGCGATCCTCGCAACGGCGGCACGGCACGACCTTTTCGAACTTGCGATCTTCGCGGCGCTCGGTATCCTGCTCTCCGCGTTCGATCTCGCCATCGCCTACGCGCATCTGCGCCGGATGCGTCGCGAACTACTCGCGCACCTCGGGGGAGTCGTCGGCTTTTCGGTGCTCCTCATAATTTTAATCGCCGGAATGCGATAGGAGTCGCTACGCGGGAGCCGTATGCCCCGCGGATGATACTTGCCGTACCGCGTGAGAGCGCCGAGCGCGAACACCGTGTCGCACTCGTTCCCGAAAGCGTCTCTAAATTTAAAAAACTCGGGCTGGAAATCCACGTACAGCGCGACGCCGGTCGCGCCGCTTCTTTTCCAGACTCCGCTTACGAATCCGCCGGCGCTCGAATCGTCGCCGACGAAACCGAACTCCTTTCTTCCGCCGACGCACTACTCTGCGTCGCTCGCCCGACCGAAAATCAAATCGCGCGCCTCAAAAAGGGCGCGCTTCTTGTAGGCTTCCTCGATCCGCTCGGCGACCCGGCGTACGCCGCACGTCTCGCTTCGGCCGGTATCGAAGCGCTCGCCGTCGAGAAGATACCGCGCATCACGCGCGCGCAGAGTATGGACGCGCTCTCTTCGCAGAGTAATATCGCCGGATATAAAGCGGTCTTGCTCGCCGCAAGCGCGCTGCCGAAATTTTTCCCGATGCTCACCACCGCGGCGGGAACGATCCCACCGGCAAAAGCGCTCGTGCTCGGCGCCGGCGTCGCCGGGTTGCAAGCGATCGCTACGGCGCGCCGGCTCGGCGCGGTCGTTAGCGGCTACGACGTCCGTGCCGTCGTCCGCGAACAGGTGCAATCGCTCGGCGCGAAATTTCTCGAGTTCGATCTCGGCGAGAGCGCCGAGGGATCGGGCGGCTACGCCAAAGAGCTCACCGCCGAACAACAGCAGCGACAGCGCGATTGGATGGTCGAGCAGATCGGCAAGAACGACGTCGTGATTACGACCGCGCTCGTTCCCGGCCGTAGGGCCCCGATTCTTATCACCGAAGCGGCGGTCGCCGCGATGGCACCGGGAAGCGTCATCGTCGATCTCGCCGCCGAAGCGGGCGGGAATTGCGCGCTGACCAAACCCGACGAAATCGTACTCACCGAGAACGGCGTGCAGATTATCGGCACCACGAACCTGCCCGCCACGATGCCTTATAACGCGAGCCAACTCTACTCGCGTAATTTGTTCGCCCTGCTTTCGCCGTTTGCGAAGGACGGTACGCTCGCTCTCGATTACAAAGACGATGTTATCGTAGGCGCCTGTATCGTCCACGACGGTACTTCACTGATTGGAGCGACGCCGTGAACGATATCACACACCTCATTCAACTATTGACCGTCCTGTTGTTGGCGGTCTTCGTCGGTTTCGAGGTGATCTCGAAGGTTCCGACGACGCTGCACACGCCCTTGATGTCCGCGACCAACGCCATTCACGGCATCGTGTTTATCGGGGCGATTCTCGTCGTCGGCACGCTCTTCGTCGGGCCCACCTCACCGCTCTTGGCCATCATTAGCGTCGCCGCTCTAACGCTCGGCGCGATTAACGTGTTCGGCGGTTTTGCGGTGACCGAACGCATGCTGCAGATGTTCAAAAAGAAAGAGGGCCCGCGTTCATGAGCGTTGCGCTAAACCTTGCAAATTTGGTTGCGGTCGCACTCTTTATCTACGGGCTCCATCAGCTGAATTCTCCGCCGACGGCGCGGGCGGGAAACCGCCTCGCGATGGTCGGCATGGCCATCGCGTTAGTCTCCACGCTCCTACAGACGCAAGGGATCGGTTGGTGGGCGATTCTCGTCGGCGTGATTCTCGGCGGCGCGATCGGCATCGTCGCGGCGCTGCGCGTGAAGATGACCGCAATGCCGCAGATGGTCGCGCTCTATAACGGCGCGGGCGGCGGCGCGGCCGCGCTGATCTCCACCCTCGAGTTCTTCGTCCTGGCGAGCGGCAACGGCGAGAACGCCGTCGTCTCGGTCTCGCTGGTGCTCTCGGCGATCATCGGGTGTTTGAGCTTCGCCGGATCGATCATCGCATTCCTCAAACTTCAAGAACTGATGACGGGGCGGCCGATTACCTATCCGGGCCAGCAGGTGGTGAACGCCGTAATTTTGCTGGCGATTCTCGGGCTCGCGGGTTGGTTTATCGCGACGCTCGGAACGATGCCGATCCTCGCCTTCCTCGGATTGTTACTCTGCTCGCTTCTGCTCGGCATCCTCTTCGTGCTGCCGATCGGCGGTGCGGATATGCCGGTGGTCATTTCGTTACTCAACTCCTTTACCGGCCTCGCCGTCGCAGTCACCGGTTTTGAGATTAACTCACCCTTACTGATTATCTGCGGTGCGCTCGTCGGTGCGAGCGGTACGTTGCTCACCGTGATGATGGGCAAAGCGATGAATCGCCCGCTCACCAACGTGCTCTTCGGTGCCTTCGGGTCGGGCGGCGGCAGCGAACCCGCTGCGGGAAGCGGCGGGCCGCAGCAGATCCGCAGCGCGAGCGCCGACGACGTCGCCATTATGTTGGCGTACGCCGCGAAAGTCATCTTCGTTCCCGGTTACGGCATGGCGGTAGCGCAGGCGCAACATTCGGTGAAGGCGCTCGGCGATCAATTGGAAAAGCGAGGCGTGAAGGTGCTCTATGCCATCCATCCCGTCGCCGGCCGCATGCCGGGACACATGAACGTTCTGCTCGCGGAATCGAACGTTCCTTACGAACAGCTCCTCGATATGGAGGATGCCAACCCCGAGTTCCCGACCACCGACGTCGCATTGGTGATCGGTGCGAACGACGTCACCAACCCGGCGGCGCGAAACGTCAAGAGTTCGCCGATCTACGGAATGCCGATTCTCGACGTCGACAAAGCGGCGAACGTCATCGTCCTCAAACGTTCGATGCGTTCGGGATTCGCCGGCATCGATAACCCGCTCTACGAGATGCCGAATACCTCGATGCTCTTCGGCGATGCAAAGGCGAGCGTCGACGCGCTCACCGCAGCGGTCAAGGCGCTCTAGCCGATGCTGCGAGCGTCACGAAAGCTGTTCCCGCTCTTCGTGGCGCTCGCAATCCTCGGCAGTACGCTCGCCGCCGCGCGCACGACGACGACGCCGGTCTCCTACGTCGACCCGTTCGTCGGAACGTCGGGAACGCCGGTCGGCGGCCCGATCGACGATTTTCCCGGTGCCGACGTCCCATTCGGCATGCTGCAATGGAGCCCCGACACGCCCTCGCAGAACGCGGGCGGCGGCTACGAATTTAACGATACGACGATCGACGGTTTGAGCCTCACGCACCTCAGCGGTCCGGGCTGCAACGTGTTCGGCGATTTCGCCGTGTTACCGTTCGTCGGCTCGCCGCCCGCAACGCTGCAAGGCGTATCGCAACCGTTCTCGCACGACGGTGAAATTGCGGTACCGGGATATTATGCAGTCACGCTCGGCAAACCCGGTATCCGTGCCGAACTCACCGTGACCTCGCGCAGCGGCCTCGCGCGCTTTACCTTTCCGCAGACGCACGACGCACTGCTCACCGTCAATCCCGCCTCCGATCAGGCCGGCGTCGGCGACGCGAGCATTCGCATCGTCGGCACGCACGAGCTCGTCGCGAGCGCTCGGAGCGGACATTTCTGCGGCATGCCCGACCGCTTCACCATCTATATGGCGGCGCGATTCAACCGCCCCTTCGCGGCTTCGGGGCTCTACGAAAACGGTCGCGGCCGAAAGGCCGGGGCGTGGTTTCGCTTCGACGCCACCAAACGACGCGACGTACGCATGCAGGTTGCGATCTCGTTCGTCAGCGAGGGCGGCGCGTGGCGAAACCTGCGCGCGTCGGCGCGTTCCTGGAGTATCGTCGACGTTCGCGATCGTGCGCTCGAGCGCTGGAACCGCGTCCTCGGGCGCGTGCGCGTCTCCGGCGGCAGCGATGAGAACCTGCGGACGTTTTACAGCGCGCTCTACCACACGATGCTCCATCCGAATCTCTTTAGCGACGTCGACGGGCGCTATCGCGGCTTCGACGGAAAAGTCCACCGCGTCGCAGCCGGACACGCATTTTATGCGAACTTCTCGGATTGGGATATCTACCGCACCGAGATTCCGCTGCTCGCATTGCTCTTTCCCCATCGCACGAGCGATATGATGCAATCGCTCGTCGACGCGGCGACGCAATCGGGTTGGCTTCCGCGCTGGGCGCTCGCGAACGCCCCAACCGGCGTGATGGGCGGCGACTCGGTCGATCCGGTGATCGCGGGCGCCTACGCATTCGGCGCGCGCGATTTTTCCGCACGCCGCGCGCTGGCGGCGATGGTGAAGGGCGCGAACGATACCGACGCGCCGCCGGCGTTCGGCTGGTACCAAGAACGCCCGGCCGGCGGCGATTTTAACGAGCGCGGATATATCCCCAACGTCTACACCACATCGGTCTCGCCGGTGCCGAACGGCGCTTCGGAGACGCTGGAATATAGTCTCGACGATTTCTCGATCTCCGCCCTCGCGCGCGCGTTACACGAACGGAAACTCGCGCGAGCGTTTCTCGCTCGCAGCGGGAACTGGTCGAACCTCTTCGATCGCTCGCTCGGCGAAATCGCTCCACGCGGCCCCGGCGGTGCGTTCGAGCGGACGCGCATCGGCGATAACGGACAGAGCGGATTCCAAGAAGGGAACGCGGCGCAATACACCTGGATGGTGCCGCAGGATCTTCCCGATCTCATCCGCGGGATGGGTGGGCGCGCTGCAGCACGCAAACGGCTCGATACGTTCTTCACGCACCTCAATGCCGGGCAGAGCGCACCGTACGCCTGGTTGGGAAACGAACCGAGCATCGGGAGCCCCTGGGTCTATCTTTCGGCGGGCGCACCCTGGCGCGAAGAGCGCGTCGTCCGCGCCGCGATGACGCGACTCTGGGGCGATCGCCCCGACGGCCTCCCCGGTAACGACGATCTCGGAACGATGAGTGCGTGGTACGTCTGGAGCGCGCTCGGCCTCTATCCGCAGAATCCCGCCGAACGCTATCTCGATATCGGCGCGCCGCTCTTTCGGCATGCGACGATCCTCCCTTCGCACGGACCGGTCATCACCATCGATGCACCGCAGGCCGCGACCGACGCGCCCTACGTTCGAGCGCTCTCGGTCGACGGGCGCCCGTGGAACCGCCCGTGGATCGCGCTCCCGCCGAGCGGAACGCTGCATCTTTCGTTTACGCTCGGTACGGAGCCGAACCGTTCGTGGGGAAGCGCGAGCGCCGACGCACCGCCCTCCTTCGCACCCGCGCACCTGCATTTTCCCGCATCGACGGCGATGACGATGGAACGGAGCCCCGGTGGATTTACGGTTCTCAATCCGGGCGCGCACGCGCACCACGTCACCTGGAGCACGGCGATCGCCGCTCCCGCGCGCGTCTCGCCGCGAACCGGCTCGCTCCTCGTTCCGGCGGGCGGGCGCGCGCATGTAGCGCTCGCCGTATCGAGCGCCGACGCGCCCGCCGGTCTCTACGACATACACGTAATCGCGCGCGCGGGGAACGGAGCGCGCTTCCCTTCGTTGCTGCTCTATCGCACCGGCGCGCGCGGCGTCGATCCCGATGCGCTCGCATGGCTCGTCGATCGTTCGCACGACCGCGTCATTCCCTTCGATCTTCGTACGCTCGCGCGCGGCCCCGCGGTAGCGGTCGGTAAGAACCCGCTCGATGCGGTGCTCTCGCGCGATAATCGAACGCTCTTCGTCGGGAACCGCGGCGGGGACAGCGTCACCGCGATCGATACCGTAACGCGCCGCGCGATCGCAACGATTGCGGTGAAGAGCCCCGACGGCCTCGCACTCTCGGCGCACGGAAACGGCATCTGGGTTGCGAACTATCGCGCGGATACCGTCGAACGGATCGACGTTGCGACGTTGAAAGTCGGCGTGCCGATCGCGGTCGGCAAACATCCTCGTTGGATCGCCGTCGCTCCCGACGGCTCGCGCATCTACGTGACCGATCAGGGCGCCGATACCGTAACGCCGATCGATCTGCGGACTCAGCGTGCGCTTCCCGCCGTCGCGGTCGGCCGCGAACCGACCGGCATCGCGATCTCACCCGACGGGCGCACGCTCTACGTCGCCAACAATCGTAGCAACGACGTGAGCGTTATCGACACCGCGACGCTCCAAGTGCTCGCCGCACTTCCCGCAGGCGCGCAGGCGCAGATGGTTGCGATTTCGCCGAACGGGCGGCTCGCGTACGTTCCCAATCTCGACGGCATCTCGGTAACGCCGATCGATCTCACGACGCGCAGGGTCTCGCCCGCTATCGTCGTCGGCGGCGCGCCGTTCGAGGCCGCGTTTACTCCCGGGGGCGCGAGCGCGTACGTCATCGATATGCGCGATAACGCATTGGTTCGTATCGACGTCGCGCGCGGCCGCGCCGGTTCCCCGCTGCTGTACGCCCCGGGAATCATCACCATGGCGATGCCGCACGGATCATCGGCGCTTCTTCCGTTGCCCTGAGAGAGCCGGCTGCCGGTATGCCTCCAACGCCGAATCGAGCGTCATGAGGCGCGCGTCCTCAAGCATCGCCTGAACGATGATGAGCCGGTCGAATGGATCGCGATGGTGCAGTGGGAGCGCTTCGACGGCGGCCGCGTGTCGCGCCGAAATCGCGATGACACGGCCACCGAGAGCCTTCATGCGGCTACGCACGAATTCGCCGACCGGCATCGGCAAACGAAGTTTTCCAATCGAGCTTTTAATCGCCATCTCCCAGACCGATGCAACGGAGAGGAGCCGTTCGTCGGCGCCCTCGATGCTTCGTCGCATCGTCGCGGGAATGCGTTTGGGCTCCGCGAGAAGGCTGAGAAACACATGGGTGTCGAGCAGGACGCGGCCGCTCACGAATACTCCTGAAAATCGCTTGGAGTCGCGTCGAAATCATCGGCGATAAAAATGCGCCCGGCGTCCATGCCGAGGGCGTCGGCAAATGACGGTTTCTCGATCGGCGTGAGGCGGACGAGCGGCACCCCATTGCGCGCGAGGACAACCTCCTCACCTGCAAGCGCCTCGGCAACGAGCGCGGAGAGATGCGTCTTTGCCTCGTAAAGGTTGGCGGTTTTCATAGGCCTAGTCTACCATACTAGACCAATAGGCGCTACGCGTTCCGGCTAGCGGTTCTCCTCGCGCGCCGCGAAGGCGAGCCAGGCCAAGAGCAGCGGCATGATGATGTCGTTGAGCCAGAGCATCATGCCCGCGTTGTTCGGCGCGAAATTGTGCTTCGTCAGCATCATCGCGATATGTTGTGCCGCCGCCGCGAACGAAAAAATCACGATGGGAATCGTTAACGCCAGGCGATATCCATAGTTCTGTCGACGGGCGAAGAGCGCCGCGATGCCGATACCGATCTCGAACCATCCGAGTTCGTATTCGAATGGGCTCGGCTGCCAGCCGATGCTCGCGGCGGCGATATGCTGTTCGTAACCGTGAAAGAATCCGGCCCAGATGAGCGTGAGGCCGCCGTACCAGAAGAGCAACTCGCCCCAGAAAACGAACGCACTATCGAGCGCGCGGTGTTCGAGCCGCGCGCGACGCATCGTTCGCCACCAGAGAATCACGGCGAGCGCATAAAAGAGCAGGTAGACGTGCGAGAGGACGTTTCCGATAACAGCAGCAGCGTTCACGCGTTACCTCCGAGATACGGCCGAGCGCACGCGCCAGGCCCAAGCAGTAGCGGTTGGAAGAACCGGATTCGGCGCGAAGCCCTCAAGCCTTGCATCGTACGCGTAGAGATACGAAGCATCGAAGAGGACGAGCAGCGGTACCCGCGAGGCGACGCGCGCTTCGATGCGTGCGTAAAGGCGCTTTCGCAGCCGCTGCGAGCTCGCGTCGAGCACCCGGGCTTCGAGGCGATCGACGAGCGGATCGCACCAGCGCATATAATTTTCGGGAGCGCCGCAGCGCAGAATCGACGAGTCGTCGGGATCGATGCCCATCGTCCACGGAATGTAGGCGAGGTCGAATTGCCCTCGCGCCAAGGTTCCGTCCTTCGGCAAGAAGAGTTGCGCGTTGCCGACGCTCTTTAACGTGACCGCGATTCCGCGCGCCCGCAGCGCCTGCTGGATAAAGGTTGCGACGAGAACGCCGGTCGTCGATTCGGGAAATTGCACGTACAGCAGGTGGAGCTGCTTGCCGTTCTTATAGCGCATCCCACCCGCACCGCGTCGCCAGCCCGCCTTCCGAAGCAACGCATCGGCGCGCCGTGGATGGTACCCCGGGGCGCGCACCTTCGGATCGAGCGCCCACGAATAGCTCGGCTGGAGCGTATCGGCGACCGGGTAGACGCCGAGGGTGATCTTCCGCGATATCGCCGCGCGGTCGATGCTCTCGGCGATCGCACGCCGCACGCGCACGTCGCGTAGCGCGCCGCGTTCGACGTTGAATGCGAGCCCCGCGACGACGCTCGTCGGCACGCGCTCTATGCGAATCTCGCGCGCGCCGCGAAGGGCGGCCCGTTGCGCGGGTGCGATCAGGTTCCAATCGAGTTCGCCCGTGCGCAACAACGTCAGGTTCGTGCCGGGGTCGGCGACGATGCGCGCGACGATGCGCCGTACTCGCGGAGTTCCGCGCCAATAGCGCGGATTTGCAGCGAACGTGAGCCGGTCGCCGCGCCGCCACGAGACGAAGCGATAGGGGCCGTCGCTCACCGTCGGATCGCCGTTGAAGCTCGCCGTGCGCAGCGAACGCACGCGAGCGAGGGCGTGTGCCGGAACCACCGCATACGGTTCGATGCCGTAGGAAAAAAACGTGGCGACCGCCGGAGCCCACGGTTTGCGCAAATGCAGGATAACGGTGAGCGCGTTCGGAGCGACGGCACGATCGATCGAATCGTAGCCTTCGCGCGTCCGCACGGGATTGCGCGGGTCGAGAATGGCGTGCAGCGTGAAGAGTACGTCGGCGCTGGTTACCGGAACGCCGTCGCTCCAGCGCACGCCGGGGCGGAGATGATAGGTGATGGTGCGTCCGTCCGCCGAAATCCCACCGTTTTTGCGCGTGGGGATCTCGCGCAGCAAGACCGGCACCAATCGCCCGCGCGCATCGAGATCGACGAACGGTTCGAAGAGCAAGCGCGCGACTTGCTGATCGACCGATGCGGCATCGGGGGTGAGAAAGAGCGGGTTCAGCGTCGTCGGATCGGCGGCGATTGAAAAGCGCACCGTATTCGTCGGGACGTTCGCGCGCGGCCCGTGCGAGCAGGCCGAAACGAGCAGCACCAACGCGAATGCCGCATATCGGCGCATCACGATGCCGAGCGCTCGACTTCGATCGTCGGCTCGTGCGCGACGGGAAACTTTACCGACCGTGCGATGAAACACATGTTCGCCGCCTCATCGTGAAGTGCGACCGCGCGCTCGCGATTGGAACCGACGGCGATCGTGACCGATGGCCGGAGGAGCACCGAAACGAACTCGCCGCTCCCATCGGGATGAACGGCCATCGTGCTTTCGGCTCGATCTTCATAGGTTCGAACGACAACGCCGGCGGTCGCACAGAGATGGAGATACCATAATTGATGGCAAGCACTCAGCGAAGCAAGCAAAAGTTCTTCGGGATTCCATAGAGTCGCATCGCCGCGGTATTGTGGGTCGGCAGACCCGCGCATCGTCTCCTTACCGTCGACCATGAATTCGTAGTCGCGTCCGTAACTCTGGTAGGAAGTGGTGCCCACGCCCCTGCTTCCCGTCCAGATCATTCGTACGTGATAGTGATGCTTCGTGTCAGCCATACCGATCCTCGCGCGTCGCCCGTTCTCGGCGCCTTTAGCTACGGGCGCATGGCTCCCTTCAGATCGATCGAGGCGATGGATGCTCTCGGTTCGCGTACCCACGCGCGCGCCGGAGCGACGCGGGATCGTCGACATCGGCGTACGCGCCGATATCCTCGATGGGTAGCGCTCGGCGCCGCAACGTAGGATCGTCGCGCAGCAAACGCAGCGAATCGCCGATCGGTATTTGCGCGAGCCGTTCGCGCGCGCGCGCGGAAAAAAATACGGGGTGCCCGCCGATACCGTCGTGCTCGGGAAAGCAGATATCGAACCCCCGCGCGCCCTCGAGCACCGCGTCGACGAGCGCGCGCGAGACGAGCGGCTTGTCGCCGAGAAGGACCAGGAGCGCGCTCTCGGCCTCCGTTGCCGCATCGGCGAGCGCGATCGAATGTGCCATTCCCGCCTCCGGCCGATCGTTCGCGATACAGCGCACGCCGCTCGCTTCGACGAACGGGCGCAGGTTCGGCGATGCGACGACGAGCCGCGGAAGGTGCGCGCATGCGGCAAGGACGCGCGCGAGCATCGGCGTCCCGCCGATCTCCAGCAGCAGCTTCGGCTCGCCCATACGGTTCGATTCGCCGGCGGCGAGCACCACCGCGGTGACGTTCACGTCCCTTTGCGGCCGCGTATCGGGCCGATCCCGCGCGAGAGCGTTCCGCCCGAACGCCCCCGTTCGACGGCGACGATTTCGGCGAGCACCGCGAGCGCCGTCTCTTGGGGCGTGCGCGCGCCGATATCGAGCCCGACCGGCGCGTGCACGCGCGCGAGCTCGTCCTCGGTCATCCCGGCTTCGCGCAGCGCGAGGCTACGATGTGCGTGCGTCGTGCGGCTTCCGACCGCACCGACAAAACCCGCGCGCGAACGAACCGCCGCCAGCAGGAGGGGAACGTCGAATTTTTCATCGTGCGTAAACGAAACGATCGCCGTCCGTTCGTCGATCGGTGCCGATGCGAGAAATTCATGCGGCCACGCCACCACGATGCGGTCGGCATTCGGAAAGCGTTCTTTCGTTGCGAAGGCTTCGCGAGCGTCGCAAAGCGTTACCACATATCCGAGCAGGTGCGCGGCATCGATCGTCGCGGCGGCGAAATCGAGCGCTCCGAAGAGATAGAGATGGGGCGCGACGCGCTTGGGAGCGAGAAATATTCTCGCTCCTTCGATTTCGAGGCAACGCGTTTCGCCGCCGCTTTCTTCGCGCACGAGCGCCGCAACCGCGCGGTCGAGCACCGGGTCTCCGAGCGTTCCAAGAACGCGCTCCGCAGAAATCGCCGCGCGCGCACCGATCGCGTCGCCGTCGAGCCGCAGGGCGTGCGCGAGAATCTCGTCGCTCCTTCGCTCGAGCTCCGCACAATAGGTTGGGTCGAGCCGATCGAGAGCGATCGTGAGCTCGCCGCCGCATCGAAGCCCGATATCTGCTGCCTCCCGCTCCGAGAAACCATAGGAGCGCATGCGTGCTTTCCCGGTGCGAAAGAGTTCGTGCGCTTCATCGACGAGTGCGGCTTCCACGCAGCCGCCGCCGATCGCACCGACGAGTTCGCTCCGGTCGCTGACGGCGAATGCCGCGCCGGGATCGCGGGCCGACGAGCCCCGCACCTCGACGAGCGTCGCGAGAACGATCTCGCGCCGCTCGTTTTGCAAGCCGACGATCCGCGAAAGAATATCAAGCATATTTTTGTTTTATGCTTTTCAACAGTTTACAGTAAGGAATGGCTAACATTATTTCGATTACTTCGTGAAAGGAGTTGCCCGGTATCGATTGCAACCCTTCTTCGCAAGAGGTGAGTAACGACCGTGTCGGCCGCTCCGTCGAAAATGTTAGCAACCCTCAACGTCAACGGC
>JABEUW010000051.1 GCA_013043945.1 Vulcanimicrobiota bacterium
GAGCGTATCGACGCGCCACTGCCCCTTGCCGTCGTATCCGCCGCGAACCGTCTTCATGATCGCCGGAAAACCAACCATCATCGCCGCCTCGGAGAGATCGCCGATACGGTCGATTCGTGCGAAATCGGCGGTCGGAATGCCGCATTCGCGCACGAATGTCTTTTCCAACAAGCGATCTTGCGTGATTCGCAACACCGCACTTCCGGGCGTCACGTGAAAACCGGCACTCTCCAAAAATTCAATCGACGCAATCGAAATATTTTCGAATTCGAACGTGACGACGTCGCTCTTTTTTCCCAACTCTTCGATAGCCGCGAGATCGTCGTAGGAAGCGACGATCTGCTCGTCGGCGACCTGTCCGCAGGGCGAATGCTCCTGCGGGTCGAGTACCGTGACGTGATAGCCCATACGCTTGGCATCGAGCGCAAACATGCGGCCGAGTTGGCCGCCTCCGATAACCCCCAGACGGTGCATCATTAGGGCGTACTCGCGGCCGCTTCGTCGTGCATGCGCGTAACGTAGGCTGCGAGTGCGTCGGCGACGCCGGCATCGTGGAGCGCGATCGTGCGCGCGACGAAGAGCGCGGCGTTCACCGCTCCGCCGATCGCCATCGTCGCGACCGGAACGCCGGGTGGCATCTGCGCGATCGAGAGCAGCGAGTCGATGCCGCGCAGGGCCTTCGACTGCACCGGCACCCCGACCACCGGAAGCGTCGTTTTTGCCGCGATCATTCCGGGCAGGTGCGCGGCCCCGCCCGCACCGGCGATGATGGCGCGAAGGCCGCGCCCGGCCGCTGCGGCGGCATACGCAAACATTTCATCGGGCATGCGATGAGCGGAGAGTACCTGCATCTCGCAGGGGATATGCAGTGCGACGAGCGTATCGTGTGCGGGAAGCATCGTCTCCCAATCGGATCGACTCCCCATCACGATACCGACGAGCGGCGGCGGGCTATCCATATACTGCGGGCGTTTCGCGCCGACGGGGTGCGCGACCTCGCAGCGAAGCATGGCGAACGGGAGGAGCGAGCGATGGAGAGATTTCGACTCGGCGTGAATTACTGGCCGGCCCGCAGCGCGATGTATGCGTGGGAGCGCTTCGACGCTGCGGAGTGGCGCGCCGATATGAAGCGCATCGCCGCCCTGGGGCTGCAGGTCGTTCGCTTCTTCCTCCGCTGGGAGAGCTTCCAGCCCGAGATCGATCGCCTCGACACGGCCGCACTCGATCGTTTCGACGAAGCGATGGAAGCAATCGAAGATGCGGGCCTGCTGGCCATGCCGACGCTCTTCTGCGGGCACATGAGCGGGGTGAATTGGCTGCCTCCGTGGAGCCTCGATTCGGCGACTCCGCATGGCCGATTTCGCACGATGACGCTCGCCGGCGAATCGCCGTTCGGCATCGCGGATTTCTACGCCGATCCCCGTTTGCTCGAAGCGCAGAGCCTCTTTGCACGGAGGATCGCCGAGCGCGCTCGCGAGCATCGCTCGCTCTGGTGTTGGGATCTCGGGAACGAATTTTCCAACCTGCGCGAGCCGCGCACGCCGGAGGATGCAGCGCGATGGAGCGCCTCACTCGCTGCAGTGCTCTCCGAACACTCCGGCGTCGGCGTCACCGGCGGCATTCACGGTGAGGACTTCGAACGCGATCGTCATATTCGTCCGTCGAGCATCGCCGCACCCTGGCGCTTTGCGACGATGCATGGTTATTCGGTCTACAGCGCGTTCGCGCGCGATCGCCTCGATGCCGAGGTCGTTCCCTATCTCTGCGAACTCGCGCGCTCGTTTACGGAGAAGCCGGTGCTCTTCTCGGAGTTTGGGAACCCCGCATGCGCGTCGACCGAAAAAGATCCCGCCTCCGCCAAACCCTTTCCGTGCCTGACGGAGCGCGAGATGGCCGAGTACTGCATCGCGGTCGTCGATCGCTTGCAGAGCCGCGGCGCACTGGGAGCGATGTGGTGGTGTTGGAGCGATTACGACGAATCGCTCGCCGCACTTCCGCCGTTCGATCTCGCACCGCACGAATTTCGTTTCGGCATGGTGCGCGCCGACGGAACGCTCAAGCCGGTCGCACACGCGCTCGCAACGCTCGCCGCACGCGAGATGGAGATCGTTCCCCAAACCCGCCCGCCGTTCGTCGACGAAACCGCCTTCTACGCCGGAATGCCCGAGGCGATCGCTACGAACTACACCCGGTATCTCGCCGATGTCCGCTGAACGGCACGGCATTATCGTTACCGGCGCGAGCAGCGGCATCGGCCGTGCGATCGCGGTGCTCGCCGCGCGGCGCGGCTACGCCGTGCTCGCTATTGCGCGGCGCGCCGATCGGCTCGCCGCACTCGCAGCGGAGCTCGGCGACGGCAGAGCCTTCGCGACCCTCGCCTGCGATGTTACTGACGCCGATGCACCGGCGCGCATCGCCGCCGCCGCCCGCTCGGCGCTCCCGCGCATCGATATCCTTCTGCATAACGCCGGCGCCGCACGCGCCGGAACGCTGCTCGAACAGAACGATGCGGCGATACGCGAGCAGTGGGAATTGCATCTCGCCGCTCCGTTGCGAATCACGCGCACGCTCCTGCCCGATCTACGCGCTACCCACGGCGCGATTGCGATGATGGGCTCGGGGCTTGCGGTGATGCCGGTGCCGGGCTTCGGCGCCTACTGCGCCGCGAAAGCGGCGGTACGCGCGGCCTGCACCCAACTTCGCCGTGAATTGCGCGCCGACGGAATCGCGGTTTCCTACTGCGACCCGGGTGTCGTCGAGACGGAATTCTCGGCGGTCTCGGGGACCGCCGCTCCGGGGGGCATGCGACGCGCCGACCCGCGGCAGGTTGCGCGACGTTTGCTCGATGGGATCGAACGACGGCGCCCGCGGATCGATGCGAACCGCATGCAGCCGTGGCTGCTTGGGTTCGCTCGCGCCTTTCCGGGGCTCGCCGATGCCGCGATCGCACGCATCGTTTCGCGCGCGCACGCTGCAGCACCCGAAGCGGAGCAACCGCGCGCGGATGCGGCCACCCCCGAGCCGACGCCGGACACGGCGCGGCCGAGCGCTTTCGAGGATGCGCTCGCTCCGCTCGCACGGCGCATGGAGCGCGTCAAGCTCCCCATCGCTTTTCTCGCTTCTCTGCTCGTTGCCGGAAGCGAGATCGATATCGGTGAAGCGGCGATGCGTTGGGCGGGAATGCCGAACAAAAACGAACGCGCCTTACTCGGCGAAGCATTCGACGCGCTCGTCGCAGCGGGCTACCTGGAGCGCATCGATCCGCAGCGCCTGCGCGTGCTACGCGGGGCGGAGCCGCTTGAGCGCAACGGCGATAAAGAACAATAGCGTGGCGACCAAGACGATCGTCGCACCGCTCGAGCTTCCCAGGAAATACGAGGCGTAGAGGCCGCCGACCGTACTCGTCACGCCGAAGGCGGCCGAGAGCAGGAGCATCGGCGTGAAGCGCTTTGCCAGTTGATATGCCGCCGCCGCCGGCGTTACCAATAATGCGGCGACGAGCACGATGCCGACCGACTGGAGTGAGACCACGATCGTCAGCGCGAGCGCGACGAGCAATCCGTAATCGAGCCATTTCACCGGAAGCCCGGCGGCTTCGGCGACGACGGGATCGAACGATGCAAAGAGCATATCGCGAAAAGCGAGCATCGCAGCGATGAAGACGGCTGCGCTGACGGCGACGATAAAGATCAAGTCACCCCGCGTTACCGATAAAATATCGCCGAAGAGAAAGCTCTGGAGATCGAGGGTGTAGCGCGTCTGCCGACTCATGAGGAAGATACCGAGCGCGAATGCGGCAGTAAAAAGAACGCCGATCGAAGTGTCGAGCGAGACCTTTCCCTTGCGATGCACGAAACCGATGCCGAGCGCCGTGAGCACGGCGACGACCGCCGCACCGAGTTGGTAATCGATGTTCCGCAGGTACGCAATCACGATCCCCGCAAAGGATGCGTGCGCGAGCCCGTCGCCGATGAACGCGAGCTTGCGCAAGACGACGTAGGTGCCCATCATCGAGCAGAGGATGCCGACGATACATGCGGCGACCAACGCCCGTTGCATGAACGCGTACGCGAATGGAGCGAGCAAGGCGTGTATCATACGCGCACCTCGGGGTGCGCTTCGTGCCCTTCGTGCGGATCGTGATCGACGCGCAGGTGGCCGTGGGTGTGCGTGTGTTCGCGAATCGCCGAATAGGCCCCCGAAGCGGCGACTTCATCGGGGGTTCCCAGCGCGAGCGTGCGACGATCGAGCACCATCAGCCGGTCGAACCATTCATCGACGCGCTCGAGATCGTGGGTGGTCATCAGCACCGGAGTTCCGCGCCCGACCACGCCGCGCACCACCAGGCGCAGCGCTTCCTCGGTCGCGGCATCGACGCCGGTGGTCGGTTCGTCGAGCAGCAACAGGCGCGGCTGCTGCGCGAGCGCGCGCGCAATGAAGGCGCGCTGCTGCTGCCCGCCGGAGAGTTCGGCGATATGCCGCCCCGCCATCGGCGTCATGCCGACGGCATCGATCGCTTCTTCCACCAACGCGCGATCTGTGGCCCCGAAACGCCGCCACCATGGAAGGTGCGAGAAGCGTCCCATCGCGACGACATCGCTCACCGTCGCCGGGAAGCCCCAGTCGACCGCCTCAACCTGCGGAACGTAGGCGATCGTGCCGCGCGGTAAACGGCGCGGCTCGGTGCCGAAGACGCAGATCGTGCCGCGCTCGGGGCGGAGTAGCCCGGCAATCGTTTTGAGCAGCGTCGATTTCCCCGATCCGTTGGGGCCGACGATTCCGAGCGCCTCTCCGTGCTGAATGCAGAGATCGATCCCCTCGAGCGCGCAAAAAGCGTCGTAGGAGACCCGCACGTTGTGCAGCTCGACATCGCAGCTCATTTCAGCGCGCGCACCAATTGTTCGGTGTTGTAGCGCATCATCGAGAGGTAATCGTGCACGACGGCGCGGTGACCGATCGAATCGTCGTAGAGATCGGTGACGACGTGAATATCTGCGCTCCCTGCAAAGGCGTTGGCGAGCTTCGCGCTATATTCGGGCTCGGCGAAGACCGCACGTACGTGGAGTTTGCGGGCGAGGGTTACGAGCTGCGCAAGTCGTCGGGGATTCGGTTCCTGGCCGGGGGCGGGAACGAGCGAACCGACGATATGAATGCCGAAACGCTTCGCGAAGTACGGCCATGCATCGTGAAAGACGATCAGTTGGCGGCGCGCCGGAGGGATCGTTGCGATCTGCGAGCGGATCCAGGCGGTGAGTGCATCGAGTTTCGCATCGTAGGCAATTGCATTCTTCTTGAATGCAGCTTCGTGCGCGGGATCGATGCGAACGAGCGCGGCGAGAATCTTCGCTACGTAGGTTTTCGCCAGCACCGGATCCATCCAGAGGTGCGGATTCCCGCCGACGACCGGCATGCCGTCGGTAATGACGAGCACGCGCGAGCGCGGCACATCGGCGCCGCGCACCATGCGATCGACCCACGCATCGATTCCGGTGCCGTTCTCAACGACGAGTTGCGCACCGTTGAGGACGGCAATGCTCTGCGGCGTCGGTTGGAAGGTCTCCGGCGAAGCGCCGACCGGCACGATGTTCGTTGCGCGCACGTAACGGCCACCGACGCCGTTCACGAAAGAGTTCAGCGTCGAGAACGTGGTAACGACATCGATTCTGGTCTTGCCCGCAGGCGAGGGCGATGCAGAGGGAGCTTTTTGCCCGCCGCTGCAGGCGGCGACGGCGAGGAGAGCGAGGAGCGCGAGCGCGCGCGGGACTATACGCATGAGCGACACTTTCCGTGGAATTCGAGTGAATGTTCGTCGAGTTGAAACCCGTGGAGCGAGCGCAAACGATCGACGAAACTATCGAGCGCGCCGCATGCAACATCTTCGACGCGCCCGCAGGAGCGACAGATCGCATGATGGTGATGGCCGTTATCACAGGACATAAAGGTCGCCTCGCCGCGGTCGTTCAGCCGCAAGGCTGCTTCGCCTTTCGCAGCGAGCCGTTCGAGCGTCCGATAAACGGTTGCCCGCGAAACGGGTGTGCCCGATTCGTCGAGGCGCGCGCAAAGCTCGGCTGCCGAGAAGAAACGGGGCTCGGCCCGCAGGATGCGGGCGATCGCCTCCCTAGGCCTGGTCTCGTATTCGGTTTCCACGCCGGCCGGTTTTTGAGACCGAGTCTCAAATCCCTCCCCCGCCGGGCGAGAACGAGGCTCCTTATGGCTTCCCGGCGGCCCCGGCTTTCCTGGGTGCGCCCAAATGCTTTGACAGGGCCACCAGCCCCTGCGTAGAATCGAGCCCGGCGCCCTTGGGGATGTAGCTCAGCTGGTAGAGCACTTGCTTCGCATGTAAGGGGTCTGCGGTTCGAATCCGCACATCTCCACCACGATTACGCCCGCGTCGTTAATAACGGCGCGGGATTCTTAATGTACTGCTGGAGTAAAGCACCACCGCCGTCCTCTCCCCCCAAAAAGGCGGCCTGAGAGGTGGCCTCGTTTTTTCGAGCTGAAAATCACGCGCCGATAAGTGGTGTCTCCGCAAGTAAGACCGCTCGAGCGGCGGCCAGTTTGGTGAAGTATGCCGCGCCCGGCGTTCGGCCGTCGAGCGCCGAGTGTGGGCGAGCGCCGTTGTAGAACGTGATGTACTTGCCGATGCCGGCGCGCGCTTGCGAACCCGATTCGTACGCGTGCAGATACACCTCCTCGTATTTGATGCTTCGC
>JABEUW010000052.1 GCA_013043945.1 Vulcanimicrobiota bacterium
GATATGGGCGGGGGCGGCGACTCCGGAGGCTGGTAGCCCGCGGGGGGGCGCACGCGCGCGCGCAGAATGCGCCCCCCATGCGACGTTTCATACTTTGCGCGCTTGCGCTGGCGCTCTTCGCGCCCTCCCTCCCGCTCCCGGCGCAGGCCGCCGGGCAGATGCTCGCCTCGGTTCCTCAGTCCGCATTCGGCGGGCTCTCTTGGCGTGAGGTTGGGCCGCTCCGCGGCGGCCGAGCCGTCGCCGTCACCGGCGTACCCGGGCAGCCGAACCATTATTATTTCGGCGCGGTCGACGGCGGCGTTTGGGAGACGAAGGATGCCGGGCGTACCTGGAGACCGATCTTCGATAAAGAAAATATTGGCTCGATCGGCGCGATCGCCGTGGCGCCGAGCGACGTGCGCACGATCTACGTCGGCACCGGCGAACCCGACATGCGCAGCGATATCGGCTACGGCAACGGTATGTACGTCTCGCACGACGGCGGAAAAACGTGGGCGCGGATCGGTTTGCGCGATACGCGACAGATCGCGGCGATCGTCGTCGACCCGCAGAATGCAAACGTCGTTTATGTAGCGGCGCTCGGCCATGCGTACGGCCCGAATACCGAACGCGGCGTCTTCAAGAGCGTCGACGGCGGAAAAACCTGGAGCAAAATTCTCTACAAGAACGAGAACACCGGCGCGATCTCGCTTTCCATGGATCCGCAGAACCCGCAGATTCTCTACACCGCACTCTGGCAGACGCGGCGGCCGCCGTGGAACGTCTATCCGCCAAGCAACGGGCCGGGTTCGGGGCTCTATAAGAGCACCGACGGCGGCGCGCATTGGACGGAGTTGCACGACGGAATTCCAAGCACTGTCGGGCGTATCGGCGTTGCGGTTGCGCCGAGCGATCCGCAGATCGTCTACGCGCGCATCGACAGCGATCGCGCGCATGGCGGCATCTATCGCTCCAACGACGGCGGCGCGCACTGGTTCAAAACCGACGGCGATATCCGTATCTGGAAACGCGGATGGTACTTCGGCGAGCTCGCGGTCGATCCGAAAAATCCCGAGACGCTCTACACGATGGATACCTCGACCTATCGCTCGACCGACGGCGGCAAAACCTTCGTCGCCATCAAAGGGCAGCCCGGCGGCGACGATTACCATCAGCTCTGGATCTATCCGCAGGATCCCACGCACATGGTGCTCGGCGGCGATCAGGGTGTCGTCGTCACCGTCGATAACGCGAAGACCTGGAGCTCGTGGTACAACCAGCCGACGGCGCAGGTCTATCACATCAGCGTCGACAACGCGTTTCCCTATCACATCTACGGGTCGCAGCAAGATTCCGGCGCCTTCTCGTTATTGAGCCGCAGTAAATATACGCACCTCACCATGCGCGACTGGCAGCCCGTCGACGCGGGGAGCGAGAGCGGCTGGCTCATACCCGATCCGCGGAAGATCGGGCGCGTCATCGCCGCCGCACCGAGCGTTCTCGCACCACCGACGATCGAAGATACGACGACGGGCTGGGAGCAGAACATCGACCCCGAGGCGGCGCACCCGCACCATTTCTGGCGCTACACGTGGACGTTACCGCTCGCACTTTCGAGCGTCGACCACCGAACGCTCTACTTCGGCACGCAACGGATTTTCCGCACGCGAAATTTCGGCTATAGCTGGCAGATCGTCAGCCCCGATCTCACCCGCGCGCACGGCGACGACCACCCCGCCAATCTCGATCCGGCGACGCTCGCCGATAATATCGGGCTCAAACGGCGCGGCGTCGTCTATGCCATCGCTCCATCGCCGATCCGCGCGAACGTCGTTTGGGCGGGGACCGACGACGGGCAGCTCTGGGTAACGACCGACGGCTGCAAGCACTGGCGCAACGTCACCCCCAAAGCACTCACGCCGTGGAGCAAAGTCGGTATTATTGCCGCATCGCACTTCAACCCGCAGGTTGCATACGTTGCCGTCGATCGCCATCGCCTCGACGACCTCACACCGTATATCTATCGCACCGCCGACGGCGGCAAGAGCTGGACGCGAATCACCGACGGCATCCCGCCGCACGATTTTGTGAACGTCGTTCGCGAAGATCCGCACCGTGCCGGGTTGCTCTACGCCGGAACCGAGCGCGGTATGTTCGTCTCGTTCGATAACGGCAACCACTGGGAATCGTTCCAACGGAATCTTCCGGTGACTTCGGTTCGCGATATCGTCGTCAAACACGGCGACATCATCATCGCCACGCAAGGCCGCGGCGTCTATGTGATGGACGACGTTGCGCGTTTGCGGCAGATCTCCGAAGCGAGTCTTACGGCTCCGGCGCATCTCTACGCACCGGCGGCTACCTACCGCCTGAAGCCGTATAACGATGAGGAAACGCCGATTCCCTACGACGAGGCACAGCTCGATAATCCCACCTACGGCATGCAGATCGATTATGCGATCGGGAAAACGCCGACGACGCCCGTCGTCCTCGAGATACGCGATGCGAAAGGAACGGTGTTGCGGCGCTGGAGTTCGAGCCAGCACGTGAGCGCACCGAATCCGCAGAAGGTCGATATTCCGGCGTACTGGCTGCGCGCGATGCCGCTTCCGGGCATCTCGTTAGGAACGCACCGGTTTGCGTGGGATCTTCGGGCGGGGAGCCCCGGCGGAGCGTTGGTGCCTCCGGGCACCTACCGCGTGGTGTTGATGGTCGACGGGAAAACGTACGCACGCAATGCGACGCTGCTCCGCGATCCGCGCACGCATACCAGCGACGCAGAGTTGCGCGCGCAGTTTGCGTTCGCACAAACGCTCGACGCGACGATCCATCGCATCCGCGTCGCGCAGTACGCGGCACAGCGACTCCTCGACGGCGGCAAACTCGATGCCGCACGCAAGCACGAGTTGCTGACGCAGGTGATCGGCGTTCCGCCGGCTTCGAGCCCCGACGATTCGATCGGGAAAGCCTCGCTCGATTTCTCGAGCCTCGGCTTCTTGGCGAATGCGTACGGCGCGCTTGCATCGGCGGTCGGATCGGGGCAAGGGACGTTCGCGGCAGCGCCGCGGAACGCGACCGACCCCGGAGTGACCGCGACGATGCAGACGGCGAAGCGCAAACTCGACGCGATCCTTGCGAGAACCCTCGCAAAGCTCGCCTCGCTCGAGCACGCGCACTAACGAACTCGGGCTACCCGGGATGGCAACCTCCGTCATCCCGGGTAGCCGCTGCAGGCGGCGTATCGAGGGAAGCGCTGTCATCCCGCGTGTCATCCCGAGTAGCTGCCGAAGGCAGCGTATCGAGGGACGCTTTCCGGCGCCTCGATACGGTTGCGGAGCTTGTCCTGAGCGAGCGAAGCGAGTCGAAGGGCAACCTACTCGGCGTGACAACTGCGGGCCGCTACTCGGCGTGACAACCGCAGCGCGCTACTCGGGGTGGTAACTCTTGCCATCCCGAGTAGCCACGGCGTGACAGCCTTTACGGGGCGCTATACCAAGCGTCGAGATCGCGTTGGTAATGCGCGAGCGACTGCGGATTGAGGTAGATCATATGCCCGACGCGATAGTATCGGTAGGTGATATTGCGCTGCAACGACGGCGGAATGCCGAGATGCTCGAAGGTGTAGAGCGCCGCTTCGTAGGGAGTTGCGAAGTCGTAGTATCCCATCGCGACGAAGACCTTCATGCTCGGCTCGTTCGTCATCGTGGCCGCGATGTCGGGCGCCACGTTGGTCGGCTGCATGCCGTTATGTTTCCAATCCCACCCGCCGCTCTTGGCGATGATGTTATAGACGCTGCTCCGGTAGGGGATCGGCGGATTATACTTTAGCGTTTCGCGCAAATACTGATTGACGGCGGCGGTAAACGGGTCGTCGATAGCGGCATCGGTCGGATCCCACGGGGCCGATGCCTGGTTGCCGTCGATCGTGGTGGTTTCGTAGCGTGAATCGAGGCGCCCGACGATCTTTCCGCTATTGCGAAGCAATTCGTTCTCGAAGCGACCGTAGGGAATGCGCAGATTGGCGTTGAGAATATATTGCAGCGAGAGCCCCGTGTATTCGTGGATCTTGTTCGCGATTGCCATGCGTTGCGATTGCGGTAATGCGTCGCCTTGGGCGAGTGCGGTGAGATAGGGGCCCATCGTAAAGCGCTCGACGCGAGCGAGGAACGGGCGCAGGTGCGCGGGGCGGTTGGGAACCGTGTGGTGATACCATGCCGTCGCCGCCTCGGTCGGGAAGTAGAGCAGGAAGCCCCAATCGCCGCCGCCGACCGCCGCCGGAACGTAGCCGAAATTGACGCTCCAATCGAGATTGAAGTTGAGAATCGATGATTGAAAGACGACGCCGTTGAGGCCGACACCATCTTGCTGAAGATCGGCGGCAAGGGCTGCGTCGCGCGTGGTGCCGTAGCTTTCGCCGAAGAGATACTTCGGCGAGTTCCAGCGCCCGAATTTACCGATATAGTTTTGCACGAACTGTGCGAACGCGGCGGCGTCCTGATCGACCCCGAAGAACATTTTCGGCGTTCCGGCCCCGATGATGCGGCCGAAGCCGCTATCGGGCATATCGATGAAGACTTCATCGGTTTTATCAAGCAGCGAATATCCGTTGGGAACGATGCGATAGGGCGGCGGACCGGTTAGCGTTCCGCTTCCCGAAATGACGCGCACCGGGCCGAACGAGCCCATATGCAGCCACATCGTCGAACTGCCCGGGCCGCCGTTGTAGAAAAAGGTCACCGGCCTGTTGGTCGGTTGCGCCCCGTCCTTCGTGTAGGCAACGTAGAAAATGCGCGCCGTCGGCTGATTCGCTTCGTTATGCAGCGTGATCGTGCCGGCCCGTGCCGTGTAATGAATCGTTTTTCCGTGAACGACGACGCTGCCATGCGTCACCGAATCGGGGTAACGCGCCGGAACCTGCATCGGCGGCTTCTTCGCGGGTGATTTCATCGGCGCGGCAGCACCGACGACCGGAAGCATGACTGCAAGCGCGACGGCACCTGCAAGCAAGCGAGTACTTCTCAAGATATTCCTCCTACAACCTCGTGCGTCGGGCTATGCAACCGACTGAATTTTTGGATCGCTTCGATAAAACTCGTCGATTGCCCCGGCATAGCGAGATTCGACAACGCGCCGTTTCACCTTCATCGACGGCGAGAGCTCGCCCGATTCGACGCTGAATTCCCGCGGAATAACGACCGCTCGCCGGATTTGTTCGAAGCTTCCTAAATCGGCGGTGCGTTTGCGTACCTCGGCGGAGTAAAATGCTTTTACGTCGTCGCGCTTCGCTAGGTCGTCGACCGTGGCATCGGTGGGGAGTTCGAGTTCGGCGCGTAAGTTCTCCCAGTTAGGGCAGACGAGCGCGCCTGGATAGGGGCGTCCATCGCCGAAGACCATCGCCTGCGCGACGAACATCGATCGTTTAATCGCGCTCTCGACACGCGCGGGAGCGACGAATTTACCGGTCGCGGTCTTGAAGACTTCTTTTTTGCGATCGGTGATGGTGAGGTAGCCGTTCTCGTCGACCTCACCGATATCGCCGGTATGAAACCATCCGCCCGAGAGCACGGCCTGCGTCGCCTCGGGCTCGCGATAGTAGCCGAGCATCACGTGGCGCCCGCGCGTGAGCACCTCGCCGTCGGCGGCGATACTCACGTCGACGCCGGGGATGACCGCACCGACGCTTCCGTATTTGTTCTTCTCCGGGTAATTGACCGTAACGACGGGAGAGGTCTCGGTGAGGCCGTAGCCTTGCATGATCGGCATGCCGAGCCCCAAATACGTCATCGCCACATCGACGTGGAGCGCCGCGCTCCCACTGCTGAAAAATTTCATCGCATCGAGGCCGAGACGCGAGCGCACTTTATCGAGTACCAGGCGTTTGGCAACGGCGTACTGCGCGGAGAGCAAAGGATTGAAGCCGCCGAACGTTTTCGCGCGGGCCCAATGCCGCGCCGTGCGCAAGGCCCAGGGCACCAAACGGGCCTGAATGCCGCCGGCGCGCAGCGCGTTACCATTAATGCCCGCGAGTAAGCGATCGAAGATGCGCGGCACGCACGTCATATAATTCGGCCGCACGTGCAAAAGATCTGAAATTAACTCGTTGGCGTCGTGACAGATAAAATAAGTCGGCTTCGCAAGGAAGTAGATGAACATCATCGTCTGTTCGTAGATGTGCGAAAACGGTAGGACGGAGAGCACGCGATCCTGCGGGGTCAAAACCGCAAAGGCGCCGTAGAGCGACGATTTCGCATCGAACGCGATGTTATCGTGCGAGAGCATCACCCCCTTGGGGTTCCCGGTCGTGCCGCTCGTGTAAATAAGAATGGCCAGATCGTCGGCAGCGAGCGATGCGTAATACGATTCCGGTAATGACGAGTCGGCCGCACGTGCCTTCGCGCCGTCGCTCTCAAACGTCGAGAGCGCAAACGGTCCCTTCGACTCGAAAACAATCGCCCGCGGCAAGACGGGAATCGCGGCGCCGAGCATTTGCAACGTCGCTTCCGTATCGACGACAAGCATTTTTGCCTCGGAATGCTTGAGAATATACGCCGTTATGTCGCCGGCCTGCGTCGGGTAGATCGGAACGACGATGCAGCCGCTCATTAGGATGCCGAAGCTCGTTGCAACCCAGTCGATGGAATTATGACCGATCAAGGCCACGCGATCGCCGCCCTGCAAGCCGGCGGCGCGAATCGCGCACGCAATATTTCTGGCGCGTTCGAGCAACTCGGTACTCGAAAGATCGGCCCAGCCATCGCCCCTTCGTTCGGACAAGGCGCGATCGCGCGGCTCCGATAGCACTCGCGTAATGAGCTCTGGGAGCGTCTCGCGCTCCGACATCCAATCGACCATCGTGCACAAGTTTTTGCCCGCTCTGTCGCCTCTGACCTTTCCGCTGCGCGGAAGTTCAGACTAGACGCGCAGGTACGGGCGTGCCTGGTCGAGGCGAGAGGGACTCATGCCGGCGACATCGAGGAGCTGGTCGAGTGAATCAAATGGGCCGTCGCGCAGGCGCAGGGCGAGGATCCTCCCGGCGACGACGGGGCCGATGCCCGGCACCGCTGCGAGCGCACTCGCGTCGGCGCCGTTGAGATCGACGCGCGCACCGACGAGCGCGGCGCCCTTCTTCCCGCGCTTCCCTCGGGGCGTTCTCGGCACGCGAAGCGTGCTCCGGCGCCGTGCCGAGGCCCCGATTCGCGGCACGAGGAGCTCCTCGCCGTCGACGAGGAGCGCTGCAAGGTCGACGCGGTCGAGGTCGGCCGCCGGGAGGGCACCTCCCGCGGCAGCGAGCGCGGCATCGGCTCGTGCGCCGACGGGGAGATGGTAGAGCCCCGGGTGCGCGACCCTTCCGGCGACATCGACGAGCACCGTCGCGAGTACGCGGCCCTCGCGCTGAGAAGACTTCCCCGACCCCGCACGCCAAGGAGCGGCCTCTCCGGGAGCGGCGGAGGCGACGCTGAGAGGCTTCGGCGCGGGGTGCAAGGCGAGAAAAGCGACGAGAATGGCGACCACGGGCAGAGCGATCCAGCGTTTCATGCCGATCCTTCACGCAAAACGGGGCGATGGAAAGGGCGCTGCGACCCCTGCTATGGGAGGGCTTGCCTCGGTTGCGTATGCTAGGCAGATGGCCGCAGCATACGATTTCCAGGATATCGAGCAGCGCTGGCGCGAGCGTTGGGAGCGCGACGGGCTCGCCGTGGCGCGCCCCGATGCGCAGCGCAAGAAGTACTACGTGCTCGAGATGCTGCCGTACCCCTCGGGGGATCTCCACGTCGGCCACGCAAAAAATTACACGATCGGCGATGCGATCGCACGTTCGATGCGCATGTTGGGCTACAACGTGCTGCACCCGATGGGCTGGGACGCCTTCGGCCTGCCAGCGGAAAACGCGGCAATTCAGCGCGGCATCGCTCCGGCTGAGTGGACGCACTCCAACATCGCGAACATGCAGCGGCAATTGCGCCTCATGGGCACCAGCTACGACTGGTCGCGCGAGATCGCTACCTGCACGCCGGAATACTATCGTTGGAATCAGTGGCTCTTCTTGCGTTTGTACGAGCGCGGGCTTGCCTACAAACGTGAAGCGCCGGTGAACTGGTGCCCGAAAGATGCGACGGTTCTCGCAAACGAACAGGTGATCGATGGGCGCTGTTGGCGCTGCGAGACGCCGGTGCAGCGCCGCAATCTTTCGCAGTGGTTTCTGCGTATCACCGAATACGCCGACCGCCTGCTCGACGGGCTCGACGAGCTCGACGGCTGGCCCGAGCGCACGCGCACGATGCAACGCAATTGGATCGGCAAGAGCGAGGGCGCGCAGTTTTCGTTCGCTATCGATGGAGCCGCCGAGCGCATCGAAGTTTTCACCACGCGCGTCGACACCGTTTACGGCGTCACGTATCTCGCGCTCGCGCCCGAACATCCCGTCGTTAGCTGCATCAAAGGGCTCGTCAGCCCGGAGAATGCGCGTGCGATCGATGCGTTCGCCGAGAGTTTGCGTTCGAAATCGGAACTCGAACGCACGAGCTTGATGGAGAAGCAAGGGCTCTTTACCGGCGCGTACGCACTCCATCCGCTCTCCGGCGCGCGCGTGCCGATCTGGGTCACCAACTACGTGCTCGCGGAGTACGGAACCGGCGCGGTTATGGGGGTTCCCGCGCACGACGAACGCGACTTCGATTTCGCGCGGAAGCACGAGTTGCCGATCGTCCGCGTCATCGTGCCGACGGGCGGTTCGCTTGCGGCCGATGCGCCGATTGCCGAGGCGTTCGTCGAGGACGGAACGCTCGTCGGTAGCGGTGCGTTCGACGGCATGTCGAGTGCCGAAGCGCGCCGCGCGATCGCCGCCGAGTTCCAACACCGCGGCATCGGCAATGCGACGACGAATTATCGCTTGCGCGATTGGCTCGTCTCGCGGCAACGCTATTGGGGCACGCCGATCCCGATCGTGTATTGCAACGCCTGCGGCGAAGTCCCGGTACCCGACGAAGAACTTCCGATTCTTTTGCCGCCCGACGCGCCGATTACCGGCGAAGGCTCGCCGTTGGCGCGCCTCCCCTCATTTATCGAAACGCGCTGTCCGAAGTGCGGGGCTCCGGCACGGCGCGAGAGCGACACGATGGATACGTTCTTCGAATCGTCGTGGTATTACTTGCGCTATCTCGACCCGCAGAACGAAGACGCTCCTTGGTCGCGCGAAGCTGCCGATGCATGGATGAACGTCGATCAATATATCGGCGGCTCCGAGCACGCCGTACTGCATCTCCTCTATTCGCGCTTCTTTTATAAGTTTTTTCACGATTGCGGTTGGGTAAGCGGCCATGCAGAACCGTTCGCACGCCTCTTTCACCAGGGCATGCTGCTCTCCAATGGTGAGAAAATGTCGAAATCGCGCGGGAACGTCGTGGGGATTGACGAGACGGCAAAAACCAACGGTGTCGACGCGATGCGCCTGTTTTTGCTCTACGTGACACCGCCCGAGGATACCAGCGATTGGACCGATGAAGGGATCAGCGGGCGCGTGCGGTTCGTCAACCGCGTTTGGCGCGCTTGCGAACCGCTCGCCGCGCGAGCGCGCAGCGTCGACGTGCGTGCCCTTCCGCTCTGCACGACGCCCGAAGAGAAGGCGCTGGTTCGAGCGGTGCATCTTGCGGCACGTTCGTTGGTTGAAGAGACGCTCTCGCGGCGCTTTCACTACAATACGACGATCGCTCGCCTCGATGAAACCATCAACGCCCTTACGACGGCGGTGAGCGTTGCGCCCGATTCGCCCGCGACGCTCTACGCGGTGCACGCCGTACCGTTACTGCTCGCGCCGTTCGCTCCGCATATCGCCGACGAGCTCTGGTCGCGCTATGGTTACGAGCGCTCCGTGCATCTCGAAGCCGCACTCGCGCCGCAGGAAGCCGCGCTCGCGCTCGACGAGATTACGCTGGTGGTGCAGGTCAACGGTAAGGTACGCGCGCGCATCGCCTGCGCACCCTCGATCTCCGAGAGCGAGGCGTTCGCACTTGCAGTGGCTGAGCCGGCGCTCCGCGTCTATCTCGACGGCAAGGAAGTGCGCAAACGCTTCTACGTTCCGGGGAAGCTCGTCAACTTCGTCGTCGTCTAGCGCCACGCTATCACGCAACCGAGCCGCTGTCACGCCGAGTAGGCCGCTGAAAGCGGGCGTATCGAGGCGGCGTGCGATCCCTCGATACGCTACCTTCGGCAGCTACTCGGGATGACAGAGCGCTGCGCGCCTACTCGATGTGACATGCGCTGCGGCGCGTCCGGATGCTAGACGAGGAGCTAGAGCGCAGCGAAAAACTCGTACGTCTCGCGCATGCCGTCGCGAAGGTTCGTCTGCGCGGCCCACTGCAATGCCTCGCGCGCGAGCGCGGGGTCGTACCCGATATCGCGTGCATCGCCGGGGCGCCGTTCGGCGCGCGTAATCGGGGCCTGGAAACCGCTGATCTCGGCGAGCGCGTGGTAGATATCGTTGACGCTGGTGCGAGCGCCGGTGCCGATGACGAAACACTCGCCCGAACCGCGTTCGAGCGCGGCGAGGTTGGCGCGGGCAACATCCTTCACGTAGACGTAATCGCGCGTCTGCTCGCCATCCCAATCGATGCGCACGCCTTCGCGCTTGAGAAAGCGCCCGATGAAGATTGCGATGACGCCGGCCTCGCCGTTGGGATCCTGTCGCGGCCCATAGACATTTCCGTAGCGTAGCGCGGTAAAATCGAGCCCTTTTTCTGCGCGGTAGAAGCGCAAATAATGCTCGGTTACCATCTTGGTGATACCGTACGGTGAGACGGGGCGTTGCGGAGAGCTTTCGACGACGGGTATGCGCTCCGGGTTTCCATAGGTGGCGGCACTCGATGCGAAGATCACTTTCTTGACGCCGGTTTTCACTGCAGCATCGAGCACGTTTAAGATGCCCATGACGTTGACGTCGGCATCGTAGCGAGGGTCGCGCGCGGAGATGGCGACCGAGTGTTGTGCGGCGTGATGGCTGACGATATCGGGTTTGAAATCGGCGAAGACGCCCGCAACGCCCGCGTCGCGAATATCCATCTGTACGAACTCGGCCTTCTCCGGCAGGTTCGCGCGCCGTCCGCCGCCATGCTCCCAGAGCGAATCGAGCGCGAGCACCTGGTGCCCGGAAGCGATATAGGCATCGGCGATATGCGAGCCGATGAAGCCGGCGCCGCCGGTGATAAGTACGCGCATTGCAATCCTCTTTCCGTAACGTATGCCCTTGCCATGCGCCGCTTTCGACGCAGAGGAACCTGAGGATGCAACGCCTCAGCCTTCCCGCGATCGCCGCCGCTTTTGCCTGCGGAGCGGCCCTCATCGAGCCGATTCCACCAGATGCACGAACGACGGTCGCCGTTGCCGCGGCGCTCGCGGCCTACGCGCTGTGGCGGCGCGCCACGCAGCCGAGATACTTTCTCATCTTGGGCACGATCGCCCTGGTCGGCGCCTTCGATGCCCGCCTACAAGGCGAGTTCGCGCGCCCTCTCGCGAGCGCGCGCACGGCGCGTTACGATGCGATCGCCGAAAGCGCGCTCCCGCTGCCCGCCGGCGGCTGCCGCAGCGCATTACGCTTGGCGAACGGGCCGCGCATCGAGGCGGTGCTCCGCCGCTGCGTTCCTGCGGGGAGCACGCTTCTGCTGCGCGGGCGTTTGCAGCCCTTCGACGCACCACGGAATCGTGGCGATCCCGATCTCCGCGCGATCGAAGCCGAGCGCGGTTTCGCGGGCGAACTCGCGCACGCCGAAATCCTTGCCGTGCGCCGCACCCCGCTCCACTCCTCGCTCTTCGCACGCGCGCATGCATGGGCGCTCGCGCAACTGCGTGCGAATCTCTCGCCGCTCGATGTCGCGCTGCTCTCCGGAGAGCTCTGGGGCGCGCGCGACGCTCTGCCCGATAGCCTCCGTACCGAATTTGCGCGCACCGGCACCGTGCATGTCCTGGTCACCGCAGGGCTGCATCTCGGCGTCGTACTCGCGATCGTGCTCGCGCTGCTACGCGCGCTGCCGTTGCCGCGCATTCTCGTCGCCGCGCTCGCGCTCGCCGCGCTCTGGAGCTTCGCGCTCTTTGCCGGTGCGCATCTGCCGACGGAGCGCGCCGCAACGATGGCGAGCTTTGCGTTGCTTGCCTATGCCTGCGGGCGCAGCGCGCTCTCGCTCGACGCATACGCAGCGGCGATTCTGGCGATCGTCGCGTTGCAGCCCGCGAGCATCGCGAGCGCTTCCTTCGCGCTCTCGTTCTCGTGCGTCGGGGCGATCGTCGCCTGCGCTCCGGCGATCGAACCGCTGCTCGAACGGCTCCCACTGCCGCGGATCGTGCGCGAAGCGCTGCTGCTCACCGTCGCCACGCAACTCGGCACCTGGCCCGTCAGCGCTGCGGTCTTCCTGCAGTTCGCACCCTATGCGCTGCTCGCCAATCTCGCCGTCGTGCCAAGCGTCGGCGCGACGATGGTGTTCGGGGCACTGACGCTACTCACCACGCCGGTGCCGATGCTCGCACACGCATGCGCGAATCTCACCGCGTGGTTACTCGCATGGCAACTCGCCGCCGTGCACCTCTTCGCCTCGCTTCCCGCAGCGAGCATCGCGATGACGCCCGCTCCGTTTTCATGCATCGCCGCCTACGATTGCGCGCTCGTGCTCGCGCTGCATGCGCTGCGGAACGGCAATCCACGCGGCGCATTCGCCGCGTTTGCCGGTGCGTGTTGCTTCGTGTTGCTTCCACCGCGGGGGATCGATACGCACTTGCACGTGTGGGCGATCGATGTCGGACAGGGCGAAGCGCTGCTCGTCCGCACTCCGGGCGGGCACGCGTTCGTCGTCGATGCCGGCGGCAAGATGGAGCGCGGAAACGATCCCAATGCCCGCGCCGCCGCCGAACGCGTCGGCGAACGCACGGTGCTGCCCTTTCTCTTGCGGCGCGGCATTCACGCGCTCGATTTCGCGATGCTCTCGCACGCGCACGGCGACCATGCCGGCGGCATCGCTCCGCTACTTCGCGCGTTACGGGTCGGCGCACTCGTCGATCCCGGCGAGCGTTACAGCGGCCCCGCCTATCTCGACGCGCTGCGCGCCGCACGCCGGCGCAATATTCCCGTGCTCCACCCAAGCGCGGGTCTATGCTGGCGCTTCGACGATGGAACGACGCTGCAGTTTATCGGCCCGATAACGCCGCATCTCAACGACGGGAAAAATCGCGTCAACGATAATTCGTTCGCGTTCGTGCTGCGCTACCGCGGGTTTAGCATGCTCTTTACCGGCGATGCGACTGCGACGATGGAGCGGCTCTGGATGCGCGAGGGCATCGATCTCCACGTGACGGTGCTGAAGGTCGGGCATCACGGCAGCCGCTTCGCCTCGTCCTCATCGTTTCTGGCGATGGTGAGGCCGCAGGTCGCGCTCATCTCGGTCGGGCGCGGGAACCGTTACGGGCAACCCGCTCCGGAGACGCTCGCCCGTTTGCACGCGGTGGGTGCGCGCATCTTTCGCACCGATCGCGACGGCGAGATCGCGCTGAGCACCGACGGCAGGCGGATTTGGCTGCGGCGACGCTTCCAGCGAGTGCCTTAGAGGTGGCGCTCCAACCCGAGGTCATTGTGGGCTGCAAGAAGGCGACCAACGACAACTCGACTGCGCTCATCTTACGGTATCCGCAAGTCCATATGCTTTTCACCGACGATGCCGGGCAGCGCCTACAGCTCATCGCCGGGTTTCATCGCGGCCGTGCGTCCGCGCTACGGAGTAATTTTCGTCCGCCCAAAACGACATGTTCGGCCACCCCGCTCCCTCGACATAAAAACAGAGGGCTACCGAATGCGCGCTCGATCGACGCTCTCGTCGATGCTGCCTCGCTACAAGTAGTCGCCTACACTGGTTGGGCTAATCCAGCGCTTGTGCTCCGGATCCCAGCGATAATCCGGATCGACGGTGTTACTCAGTACAGGGTCAAGCATCCTCGCGACGATTTTGTGGGCGTCCATGTAATCGCCCGGAACGGCAATGCCATCAGCGACGGCGGGGTATGACCGTTCCCATTGTTTTGGTGGCGGCGGAAAGCCGCCGGGCAACGCCTCTTTTCGGTTCGCAAACACGTGCTCGAGCGCTGCGCGCAGATCCCCGGCGCGAGCAATCTCCCGGTGCGCCGTGATAAGGGCGAGATCGACCAAGTCCTTCGCGCGCGAACTCACCCTGCCGTTTGGGTGAATGCGAACGTATGCGTGGAGCTTGTCGCCGATATGGCGCGGCAATGGAACGGCCAAGAGCTCGACGGGCTTAATCCCCACGAATTCGAGAAGGGGCCGGCCTACAACCACGTCCGGCTCGCCGATATTTTCATCCGCGATGCCGATGTCACACGTAAGCTGTTCAAATGTTTTTTCCCCGATGATGGCTGCGATGCTAAAGCGGTACGCAGGCACGTCTCCGATGATCGGTGCGTCGGGAGTGTTCGTTATCGCAAACGAAAAATAGTCATGTAGGTCTGCGGCGACCGCATTTGCGATGAACTCCGCCGCCTCTTTCATGTTCATCGCGATGCGTGTTTCAATATCGATGTCTTTCGTATGTCGTGCTTCGGCCCGTGCGAATCTCAGATCGAGCGCAACGCCGCCCTTCAAGAGGAAGCCCTCGGGCGAGACATACTTCAATCGGGCGAGAAATCTATCGTAGGCAACCTCGCGCCGGAGACGCCGAACGTCAATAGCTTCATCCCTGGAGACTATCCCAAGGCGTTAAATGAGGGCTACTTCAAAGTCGGTCGACGTCTTGTACGTTTTGATGTCCACCTATACATACGCCTTGTAGTCGTCGACGACAGAAAGTGCGCGGTCAATCGTTTCGAGAACGCCGCGGCCGCGCACGCGCGCTTCAGCTCGTAGCTCGTTCTCGGTCGTCATCCCACGACTAAGTGCTTGAGCAATGGCCATTTCGGTTTGCTCGCCGAGATAGGCACAGTCCACGATCGTGCGTGCCGGCGTCGTCGTCGGAACGCCGTTCACGCGTACAACCTTCGGGCGCTTCGTCATCGTATGCAGCTTGAAGCGCGCGCTCTTCTTACGACCACGATGCTCACGCGGAACGGTGAACTCATACGCGCGCGGATCGACGTCGGAAAGATTGTGCAGCGCGAGCGCTGTTTGATGCGACGCGATTGCGTCCTCACCGACCTTGCGCCATGCCGCAACGTAGTGGTCCTCCTGGCGATCGGGGATGACCTGATAGACGCCTCGGTCGAAGCGCGCGATGCGCATGCTCCCATCCGGGTCGCCTGCAATCTTTGCGAGGGTCTTGCGGGAGATCCCAACGCGCTCAGCATCGGCCACCGTAAAGGTATACCCGCGTCGCCCCCGTGCGAGGGCGATAAGTAGACGCAGCCTTTCGCGAGTGCTCTTGGTAACCATCGGTTTTAAGTATACATCGGGTATAAACCTATGACAACAGCCATGTCATACTTTTGTTCCCAAGCCCCCGCCTTGCGCCTAAAATAAGAGAAGCGAGCCACTGCTCCCTTCTAAAAAACAGCTTACCCGTACTAGGAGCCCGTCGGAGTATTGGCCGCAGCCGTAGGCCGTTTGTTGAACGCGTGGGTAATACTTCGACGGGCTCCTAGGATATTATTGGCGGTCACTATTAGAGGTGGCGCTCCACGAAGACTGCCATCCGGCGGCCGCTCTCGCCATTCAGCGGAGCGACGATGACGCGGAAACCGCTGACCACCGCGGCGTTCGAGCCTGCGGTGCGGGTGGAGCGCCAATTCGAGGTCATCGCGCGAACGGCGCGGTCGATGGGGCCGGGGAGCGCGTCGGGCGTCGAATCGTCGCCGTAGAGCGAGCCGAAGGGGTCGACCGCATTCGCAGGCCCCGCCATCACCACCCGATAGTCGTCGTCGAGGACGAAGCAGTAGGGAATCTCGGGCTGCCCACCCGTCGTGGTAAGCGTGGGGGCGCTTGGTTCGAGAGCTTCCGTGGCGAGTGCGTACATGCTGAAATCCTCCATGCCCCTACGATAGCCCCCTGCGCCGTGCCGGCGCCTCCGGGAAAACCCCTGGTTTTTCGCGTATCGCTCCCCCGTGAGCACGCTGATCGGACGCACGAAGGAGCTCGAACGGGCACACCGCTTACTCCAGAGCACCCTCAGTGCGCCCGTCGCCAGAACGCTTCGTATCACGGGGATCCCCGGGATTGGGAAAAGCACATTTGCGGCAGCCATGACTGAAAAAGCTCGAACCAATGGATGGTTAGCCGCTCTTGCGTCGGCATATCGCGTACAAGCGCGCCTACC
>JABEUW010000053.1 GCA_013043945.1 Vulcanimicrobiota bacterium
ACCACCGACCCGTCGTTGAATCCGCTCGATTCGCTGGGTTTGGGCGGGGCGCAAGATATCTCGTTCTCGTCACCGGTTCTCGACACCACGACGGCGTTCGACGTTACCGTCAGCGTGCCGGCGGGAGCGACCCAGGCGAGCAATCCGCTCGCTCAGATCTACGGCGGAGAACTCACGAACTCACCGTAGTGGCGAATCGTTCGTCGCCGCGCCGTTTAGAGCGACGAGATACCGTTGAAGCTGGTTGGGAGAATCGGGCCGTTCTGTCCGATGCCGAAGGTGGCCGCCTGGCTCGGGAATGCGAGCAGATCGATCGAGACGTTCACCGAGCGCGACGGCTCCAAATACTGGATGCGTAATTCGTAACAATTGCCGATGATATGGCTGTAATAAATGCTTTTATCTTCGATGCGGGCATGATTCTTCCAATCCAGCAACCCGCTAAATTGAAGGCTCGAACCGCGGCCAAACGGCGTCGAAAATTGCACTTGCGTCGGGGTGAAGCCCTGGCCGCTGCCGGGAACGAACGAGCCGCCGAGTTGAACGTACGACCGCGGCGATGGTTGCGAGGAAAGCTGGTAACTCACCGGCTGCGCGAGCGCGTTAAAGTTGGTCGAGAACCCGAGCTGCAGCGTGTAGACGTTGCCGTTGAAGAAGCGCAAAACGTCCTGCGCGCCCTTATTGTTGATCGGTGAAAATTGGTCGAGGAATTGAAACGGAACGCTGCCGGGGCCGTTAAAATTCGATTCGTTGTACGTAATCGCGTTAACGATATGCTTGCCGATCGGGGACGTGAGGCTCAGGTTCTGCTGAATCTGTGCCTTGAGGTCACCGGTACCGTAAGCGTACTGCTGTACGTTGACCGTTGCCGAAAACGTACTGCCGTAAATATTGTAGAGCGCCGGCCCGGCGACGAACGACATGTCGGCGCGCTGCGTGGCAAAATGGTTCGTCGGTTCGGAGTATTCACCGAGATAGAATTGCGCCGAAAGCGGCACCAGGAAGTGCGGGAAAAATCGATTTGGCCGGACTTGAATTTCGGGCAGTTTGTAGTCGCCAAAAGGCTGCTGCGTGTAGGAACGATCGAATGTGATTGTGGAGTTGTAAGAAGGCTCGTTAATAGTCGTGGTGTTGGTGACGTGCCCGGTAACGTTCGAAGAATTGGATCCCGAAAAAGATGATTGTGTGGCAGCCAAAGTATAATTAAAGCTGTTGCTTACCTGCGTATTGATTTGTCGTGCATCGTTAAAAGAAATGCCGTCGCTCGACGATTGCGAGCCGACCGCGGAGCGAGAGAACGAGTAATTTTGTTGGGCGTGGACGCCTTGGTGGGCAAACGCGACCTGCATCGATGTGCTCGGCGGGGCGTTCACGAGCGGGCCGAACGCACTCTGGTAGTTATAGCCGAAGTTCGCGCGTAGCCGTTGCGAAAAATTCTCCGTTTCGTTCGCCTGTAAATTATACGTCGACGTTTGCGAGCGACGGTCGCGAATTTCGTAAAATGCGAGGGTGCCGTTGCGCCGGCCGTTCTTTTTCGCGAAGGTGCCGTTATAGCCTAAGCCGAGGCCGACCTTCGTATAGTAATTGAGCGTGTAATAGCCATAATAATATTGGTCCTTTCCGAATCCGAGCTGCGTTTTTACCCACGCGCCCTCGTATTGGTCGTAGCCGACCTGTGGAAAATAGCTCGGACGTTGCGTCTGGTTGACGACCTGGCGTAACGGAATCACGATCCGCGGAAGAAAAAAGACCGCCGCCGCGCCGAGCCAGAGAATCGCATCGACGATGACGATTTTGCTCCCCGGGTAATAGGTGATCGTCTTGCCGGTGATGTGGTAGCCGGCGCGTGGGTTATCGCAGGTCGTTACGAAGGCCTTGGTGCCGTGCCCGACGCCTTTGGAATCGGTATGGAGATCGGGCGAGCGGAAATAGATAAGGCCGTGCTGGACGCCTTCGGAGCTCTCCCCGCTGCCGCCGATGAGTTTTGCGGTTTGATCGATCGTATCGAAAACGATTGTCTTGGCGTTGAGAATCGAATCGTGCGCGTGATTGATGATGTAGGGTTTACCGGTGACGGTGATCGTCCGGAGGCCGTCGTAATGCGCGTGTTCGCCGATGAGTTCGTCTTCGCCGAAAAAAATGTGGACGTTACCGGTCGCGTCGCCGGGGTTCCCGAGGTTGGTGTTTCCCTGGACCTTATCGGCGAGGACGGCGATTTGGTTCGGGGCGAGCGTTGGGACGCCGGTGGGAATCGGTTGCGGCGTCGGTACCCCGTGGCCGGCGCGGGGAATCGGCGGCGGCGTCGCGCCGCCGCGCACGAGATAGACCGGCGCGGCGAGCGTGGAGGGATTCGGCGTTGGGGTCGGCACCGCGGGCGGCGTGGGAACCGTCGAAGGCAATTGGAACGAGATCGGGGTCGGGCGCGCTGCGGGCGAGCTGCTCGGCGATGGCGACGGGGCTACCTGTGCGAGCAAGTTTTTCGGCGGAGCGTAGTGCTCGGCGACGATGCGCGAGCAGCTCTGTGCGTTGAGTAGGCGCAATGCTCGCGATTCGTCGATGCGGCCGATATCGGCGGCGCGCGCCGGGACGAGGCTCGCGGCGTACGCGAGAATCCATGCAACCGTCGTGGCGGTGCGCAGCGACGTTCTCCGCATTGCGGCTACCGCTCTTCCAAGATGAAGAGCACGAGGCCTACGCCGCCCATGATGATGTTGGGTATCCACGCGGCAAGGGTCGGGTTCATCGCGCTATTGCGCCCGAATGCCGCCGCCGCCGACATCAACAAGAAATAAATAAAGAACGAGAAGATCGCCATCGCGATTCCCAGGGTGCGCCCGCGCTTCCCGTAGCGAATCGCCAGCGGCACGGCAAGGACCATGCCGATCACGCAAGCAAACGGCCATGCGAGTTTGTTCGCGAGACTGATTTCGAGCGATCCCAGCGTGCTGCCGCCGATCCCTTGCGACTTCAGCGCATTGATCTGCGTGCTCAGAGCCTTGCTGTTCATCGTCCACGAATCGCTGTTGATGTTGGAGAGAAATTGCGCCGCCGTTTCACCCAAAGGTAAGCCGATCTCGATGCTCTTGACGTGCTGTTGGCTCGTGACGTCCCCTTTGAGGTTGTAGCGCGTGTCGATGACGTCGTGAAGGATGAGAAGAGAGCCGTCGACGGTCGCGGTTTTTGCCTGCAACGTTTCGTTCCACGGTCCAAAATGTGCGGGTTTAAAAATCTGCACGTCGAGCATCGTTTTATTATCGGGCTCGACTTGCGTGACGTAAAAGACGTTACCGGTGTCGGGATCTTTGCGGAAAAACTGGGGCTCGACCGGCAAAGAATTGGTGTGGTAGATAATTTGATAGAACGTGCGCGTCGAGAGATCGACGGCCTTCGGCGAAACGTATTCGTTGGTTGCGTATGCGATTGCGAACATCGCAATGCCGAAGAGGAGCGGCGTCGCGGCGATGCGAGCGAGCGAGATGCCCGAGGTGCGCATCGCGACCACTTCGTTATCGCCCATCAACCGGCCCATGGCC
>JABEUW010000054.1 GCA_013043945.1 Vulcanimicrobiota bacterium
CGTTCATCGTTCGGCGATGCTCGAAAGGTGCCTCGCAAGCGCGCGCTCGCGCGCGCGAGAATCGAGTTGGGTCGCGAGGAGGAGCGCCAGCACGGCGACGACGACGAAGGCGATGTAGGCTTCGCGAAAACCCGCGTTTTTGTGGTGGTGGGCATCGAAGAGGCCGCCGGCGAGCGAGCCGCCGATCAGTTGCCCCACGATCAATGCTTGGCTGAGAAAGCCGAGCGCGGTCGACCTGCGGTCGACCTCGGCGGCATTGGTAATGATATAGCGCGTCGGCGCACCGAGGAGCGCTCCGAAACCGACACCGGCGACGAGCATCGCCACGATGCTCCACGCAAGCGAGGTGAAGCCGAAGGCGAAAATCGCCAACCCGAGGGCGGTACAGGCGCTGCCGAGGAGTAAAACGCTGCGGCTTCCGATGCGATCGAGCGCTTTTCCGGAGATGGGAATGACGGCGACGAACGCGAGCGCACCGAGCGCAGCGATCGCACCGGCCTCGATTGCGTTGCGATGCTGTGCGGCCACTATCACCGTCGGAACGAAAAACAGCGACCCTTCGAGGATACCGACCAGCAGCTCGAGGCCATAGGTTTTCGCGAGTTGCGGCGTTGCGAAGAGCGAGAGCGGGACGATGGGATGCGCGATGCGCCGTTCGAAGAGGACGAATGCGACGAGCACGAGAGCTCCCGCGATGCCTAACCACGGATCGAGCGTCGTGATGCCGGCGACCGCTGCAAGCAGCCCGACGGTCATCGCAACGAGTCCGATTGCATCGAGCGGCGGGCGCACGCGCGGTGCCGTTGTCGGCACGTCGCGCAGCGCACGGATGAAGACCCACGCTGCGAGCGGCACGTTCGCGGCGAAGATCCAGCGCCAACTCAGCGCGTGAGTGACGATGCCGCCGATCGTTGGGCCGAGCACCGCCGCTGCGCCCCATGTAGCAGCGACCGCGCCGAGCGCGGCTCCGCGCTTCTCCAACGGAATGACGTCGCCGATCGCCGCGGTCGCAACCGGAAAGATCCCTCCGGCACCGAGCGCTTGCAGCGCGCGCGCGAGGAGAAAGAGCGGATAACTCGGGGCTGCAATGGCCAGGAGCGAGCCGAGCGCGAATAGCGAGATGCAAAAGAGATAGATCGTGCGCCGTCCGTAACGGTCGGCGAGCGTCGCCGCCACCGCAATGCTCGCAACGTTCGCGAGGAGATAGAGCGTAAAAATCCAGGCGAGCTCGCCGAGCGGCACGGCGAATTGCCGGCCGATGGCCGGGAGCGCCGGCGAAAGGACCGAGAGATCGAGCGCCCCGGCGAAGACGCCGAGTGCGAGCGTCAGCAGTAACGAGCGCGTCTGTTTATCGAGGGTTGGGATCATCGCAGGATGATGCGATCGACGACCATCGCGAGCGACATCAACGCGAGATAGACCAACGAGTAACGGAAAAGTTCCCGTGCGAATGCGTTGGTTGCGTCGCGAAGCGTTTGAAACGCATAGTAGAGGAAGAGCGCGCCGAGGATCGTCGCCGAGATTGCGTATGCCGGTCCGAAGACGTGCAACGGATAAAAAGCGAGCGATCCGAGGACGAGCACGACGCTGTAAATGGCGATTTCAATGCGCGTGCGATGTTCGCCGACGACGTTGGGAAGCATCGGAATGCCGGCCTTATCGTAATCGGTCTCGGTCATCAGTGCGAGCGACCAAAAATGCGGCGGCGTCCACAAGAACACGAGCACGAAGAGCCCGAATGCGGCCGGGGCGAGCGTCCCGGTCACCGCCGCCCATCCGACCAGCGGCGGAATCGAGCCCGCAGCGCCGCCGATCACGATATTCAACGGCGTACGGCGTTTGAGCCACATCGTATAGATCCCGACGTAATAGAGATTCCCGGCGAGCGAGAGCCATGCTGCGAGTGGATTTACTAGAAGGAAAAGAATTGCAAAGGCGATCACGCCGAGTGCGATGGCATAGATCGTCGCCGGCACGATGGTAATGCGTCCCGTCGGAATCGGGCGCGTCTGCGTGCGACGCATCAACCCGTCGATATCGGCATCGTAGACGCAGTTGAGAGCGCCCGCCGACGCCGATGAGAGCGCGCCGCCGAGGAGCGTCCAGAAGATCAGCGCCGGCGGCGGAATTCCGTGCGCCGCCATCAGCATCGCCGCCAACGTCGTAATGAGGAGCAGAACGATAATGCGTGGTTTCGTTAATTCGAGATAGGACGACGCGAGCCCGAGTGGACCCCCAATCGGCGGCCCACCGACCCCGTCGACGCGAGCGAGCGTCGAACTCACCGAGCGCCCGATTCGCGGGGAAGTTCGAGGCCACGCACCAACGAGAAACTCAGCGCGCTACAGTACGCGATAAATAATAGGGCGGCGTTTGCGGCATGCGCTTCACGGAGATCGGTCGGAAGGCGGAGCGCGACGTTCATCAATCCGAGGAGCACCTGGGTGCAGAGCAGCGCGAAGCCGAGGCCCGCAGTCGCGCGCACGCGCCGCGACTGCTCGCGGAGAAAGATGACGATCGTTGCGATCACCGAGAGCAAGAAGGTGATTGCTGCAAACGTACGGTGCAGCATCTGCACCTGTTGAGCGGGTTGCGTAACGAGCACGTGCCCGGCACAGGCCGGTAGCGTGAGGCAGGCGAGCCCCGCGCCGCTCGAACTCACGTACGCGCCGACGCACATCGTAACAAACGCTGCAATCGTCGTTGCGAGCAGGAGCGACGAAACCGAGCTCGTCGTGGGCGCAGCCGCCGGTGGTTCGCCTGCGTGCTCGGGAATCGTCGTTACGACGGCGATGGCAACGAGCGAGGCGATAAAGGCCATCGCGGTGCCCCAATGCAGGACCACCGAGATCGGCGAATTGCCGAGCTTCACCGTTGCAGCACCGAGCAGCACCTGCACGAGAAAGAGCGTGGCGACTGCAACGACCAGGGGGCGCAGCGCTGGGAGTTGAGAGCGCAAGCGAAAGGCGAGATAGGCGACGATTGCAACCAACGGAGCGGTGGAGAACGCAAAGAGCCGGTGGCTCCACTCCCAAATCGTGCCGTCGGACATCGAAGGAATCAATTTTCCGTGGCAGAGCGGCCAGTCGGGGCAGGTCATTCCGGCGCCGTTAATCCGCGTCCAACTTCCTAAGAGAACGGCTCCAAAACCGACGATGGCGGCGGCAATCGCGAAACGACGCAGGTTCCTCACAAGGTACCACGATAACCGCGGCCTTGGAGGGAAGCCTATGACTGGCGTCGCTCGGGCCTAAGGCCGCTCCTAACAGTGCTCGGCCGCTCGGAGGATCGGCTGAGCGGCGCTGCTCTCGTCGCCGGCTATCGCAAGCAGGCGTCGCTGAAAATCGCTCGCGGCACGGTGCGCGAGTTGCGTGTCGCTGAGGCCCGTCTGCTCGGAGGGCGATTCTTGCCCGTTCCAATAGGCCGGGTACCGCCCCGAGTACATTGCCACCCAGTCGCGATCCGGCGCCGGCGCCGTCTGTATCTCGGTGGGGTCTGGAATTGACGGAACCGAGTAGTATCCGGTTGTATAGTGCTGCATGCCCGCTTCGGTATTGTTGACGCGCATCATATCGTATGCATTCAGCGTTGTGACAAAACCATCGAGATCGCGGGCGACCTTCCGCTGTCGACCGACCGCGCCGCCGAGCGCATGCACGAAGGCAACAAGGTCGGCCTTTTCTTTCGGATCTTTCACGGACTTTGCAAAATTGAGAACTTTTCCCGTCTCACGATCGGCATCTCGCGCGTTACGCAAAAGGCGGCCGGCGATATTAAAGAGACTAGTGAGTCCTTGCTCTCGATGGAGAACGTTTCCGTCGCTGAGCCTCACGGCACGCAACCGTGCGATCGTCTGCTGCAACGTTGCGTCGTTCCGAATTGCGAGCAAAATCGCGGCATTGGCATGAACCGCCATCTGCGTGCATGGGGTGGTGGCTTTCACGCGGACGATGACCTTCAGCGGCGGCAGCACCGGCGGCGCAATCTGCGCGGGCGAGGGGGAGGGGCTCGGAGCGGCCATGCCGGTGGTGGCAGCGAGCGCGAGAGCAACGATTCCTTTGGCGATCATCCTAGCACCATCCTGACGCGACATTTGACGGAATCAGGGATATAGCATGCGCCTCAAAGCCCCTTTCTGCAAGGGGGCTCGACTCGTTTCAGCCGAACTCATGGCATCGTGAAGCGTCTGTCGGCCCTGCTCCTCTTGCTCGTCTTGGTCGGCTGCCGCGACGTCCGCGTACGCACCTATGCCGAAGGGCTGACCCATGCCGCCGGGCATGGCAATCGGATCGCGGTCATTCGTAGCCGCGCCCAACTCAGCCACTACGGTATCGTCGCCCCCGACGTTCGTTTTCGTGCCGAGTTCTGCGTCGCGCTCTTGATGGGGCCGCATCGCCGCAGCGGCTTCCGGCAGATCGTCGAATCGATCGATGCGGGGCTGCGCCACGTGCGCGTGGTCGCCTTCGAGCAGCCGCCGAGCGACGGCGGCGAGCCGACGCGCCCTTACCGCACCTACACGCTCTGGGTGATTCCTAATGCCGCATACCGCCGCGGGATACAGGTCGTCGTCGTTACTCCCGAGGACCGCCAGGTCGCCGAGACGGTGCTTCCGTAATGATCGCCGTGACGAATTTTTCCTACGATGTTCAGGTGGAGCGTCGCGGGCTCGTGCTCGCGCCCGATGGGCGCGCCGACGCCGCTGAGGGAATGCTCAATCCGGCGTTCGTGCAAGCCCGAAACGGCGAGCGATTGCTCTTTCCGCGCATGGTTGCGGCTGGAAACGTCTCGCGCATCGGGCGCTTTCGTCTCGCCGGCGGCTACGCGACGATCGATGAAGGCTACGCGCTCGAGCCGACGCTGCCGTACGAGCTACGTGCCGCGCATGGTTGGGGCTGCGAAGATCCGCGCATCACCTATATTCCCGCACTCGACGCATATATTATGGCGTACACGGCGTACGGTCCGCGCGGTGCGCGCATCGCGCTCGCCTATTCGCAGAGTGGGATCACTTTCGAGCGTCTCGGACTGGTCGATTTTAGTGCGGCGGGGCTCCCCGACCACGACGATAAGGATGCGGCGTTCTTTCCCGAGCCGGTCCTCTCGCCCGAGGGACACCTCTCGCTGGCGTTCTACCATCGCCCGATGTTGCATCTCTCGGCGGTCAACGGCGTTGCCGCAATTCCGGTTATTCGCGCGATGCCCTACGACCAACGCGAATCGATTCGCATTGCGTACGTTTCACTCGAAAACGTGAAACGCGATCGTAACGCATTGTTGCAGGTGCGCGAATCGGCCCTCGTGCTCTCGCCGGAAGCGGCCTGGGGGCGCATCAAAGTCGGTGCGGGAACCCCGCCGATTCGCGTTCCCGAGGGTTGGCTCTCGATCTATCACGGTGTCGATCTGCGCCGCGTCGATGGGATTCATCCGCGTTTTTCGTATAACGCCGGGATCGTCGTCCACGACTACGAACGCCCCGACCGCATCCTCTACCGTTCGCCCGCGCCCTTCCTCGTTGCGACCGAGCCCTACGAGTGTCACGGCGTCGTCGATAACGTCGTCTTTCCGACCGGTATCGAAGCTTTGCCGCATATCGGCGAGCGTGCGTTCGATATTTACTATGGAGCCGCCGATTACGCCATCGCGGTCGCGCGCGTCCGTCTATCGCTACGCGCATGACGATCTCGCTTTTGCTGGCGATCGTCATCGTGATGGGTACGCTGGTGTTGCTCACCTCGATCTTTCGTTTGCACCGATTGCAGATCCACGTCGCTGCGACCTCGGTGCCCGCTCCGCCGAAGCCCTATACCGATAAGCGCATCTCGCATGTCGCACGCGGAGCGGTCGATGCACGCGGTGTCTGGGCGCTGGCGGCGCAACCGCGTTGCTTCGAAGAGGTAGAGAAGAGCACGGGCTCCGAAACATACGTGCGCGCGCATCTTCCATCCGACGCACGTCGATTCGCCTCGGGGCGTACGCTGACGTTTGGAAGCTGCCGTATCATCATCGGTGCGGCGAGCATCGTCGTCGAGCGTGGCAACGAACGGATCTCGGTCCCGGCGCCGGCCGAACTCTACCAAACCGCATCGCGCCTTTACTTGCTGGCGAGAGGCCCCGGAGGGGGCCCCGAGCTCCGCGCCTACAGAGTGGTACCGCAACCGTGAACGACCTCGAGAGACGCGTCGGCGAGCGACGCACCTTCGCGATTATCTCCCATCCCGACGCCGGGAAAACCACGCTCACCGAAAAGCTGCTGCTTTACGGAGGCGCGATTCATGTGGCGGGGCAGGTCGCCGCACGCCGCGCGCGTCGTTCGGCGACGAGCGACTGGATGGAGTTGGAGCGCGAGCGCGGCATCTCGATCACCTCGACCGTGCTGCAATTTCCCTATCGCGGCCACACGATCAACCTCCTCGATACGCCGGGGCACCAAGATTTCGGCGAGGACACCTATCGTACGCTGATGGCCGCCGACAGCGCGGTCATGCTGATCGACGCGGCGCGCGGCGTCGAGCCGCAGACGAAAAAACTCTTTGCGATCTGCCGCGAGCGTGGCATTCCGCTCTTTACGTTCATCAACAAGATGGATCGCCCGAGCCGCGATCCGCTCGAACTGCTCGACGAGTTGGAATCGGTGCTCGGGATCGCCGCTTTCCCGATGAATTGGCCGCTCGGAAACGGCGAACGCTTTCGCGGTGTCTACGATCGCGCGACGCATGAGGTCCATATCTTCGAACGGACCGCGCACGGCGCGAAACGCGCGGCGGTGCAGTTGGCCGGTATCGGCGATCCCAGCCTCCGCGAGCTCGTCGACGAGGAGAGCTATCGCGAGTTTATCGACGGCGTCGAATTGCTCGAAGGCGCGGGCGCGCGTTTCGACCGCGACGCTTTTGCACGCGGCGCGGCGACGCCGGTCTTTTTCGGCAGTGCGGCGACGAACTTCGGCGTGCAGTTGTTTCTCGATCGCTTTCTCGATCTCGCGCCGCCGCCGGGGCCGCGGGCCTTCGCCGACGGGACGGAAGTGCCGCCGGAGACGCCGCGTTTCTCGGGGTTCGTCTTCAAGATTCAGGCAAATATGGATCCACGCCATCGCGACCGGATTGCCTTTCTCCGCGTTTGCAGCGGTGAATTCGCGCGCGATATGGTGGTGCGCAACGGACGTAGCGGTAAAGAGGTGCGGCTCGCGCGCGCCATGCGGCTCTTCGCCGACGAACGCGAATCGCTCGAGACCGCCTATGCCGGCGATGTCGTCGGGCTCGCCAACCCCGGCGTCTTCGCCATCGGCGATCCCGTCTACGTCGGTAACGAGGTGACGTTCGCGCCGATCCCCGCCTTCGCTCCGGAACATTTTGCGAGCGTGCGAAGTATCGATAGTGCCGGCTATAAGTCGTTTGCGAAAGGGATCGCGCAGTTGCGAGAA
>JABEUW010000055.1 GCA_013043945.1 Vulcanimicrobiota bacterium
CATATCATTAGAGTCGCATTTCGAGCGACTCGCCGAACCTCGCCGGAGAGATTTACTGCAAGCGATCTCTGCATCGACGACGCGTATGTCGACGCTCTTCGACGATTTCTTATTGCTATCGCGCGTCGACGCGGGCTCGCTCGCGTTACAGGACGAAAACGTCGATCCCCACCTCATCGTCAATGAAGCGCTCGGGAGGATGCGCAGCGAACATCCCTCGCGCCGATTCTCGGCCCGCACTCCAGACGAGATTCCCTACGTCCGCGGTGACGAAACACGAATCGTTCAGGTCTTATGCAACCTCCTTTCAAACGCCGTTCGGTACTCGCCAGCCGGAACCCAAATCGGCGTTAGCCTTCAAACGGTGAGATCGTACGTGCGCTTTTCGGTGCGGAATCACGGCCCGGGCATCCCCCACGAGGATCGCGAGCGACTTTTCACGCGATTCGGGCAGGTTGGAAAGCATCCCGATGGAACGGGGCTCGGCCTCTACTTAAGTCGCCAGCTCGTCGAGCTGATGGGTGGGCAAATCGACTTTGAGAGCACGCCAAACGACGTAACGACCTTCTGGTTCTCGCTTCCCATCGCCGTAAAAGCGTAAATCCGCCGCAAATACGGTAGGTTCGGGGCATTTACTATGCCGAACTATACGGCATCGTGAAAACTCGTGCCGATATCCGCAACGTCGCCATCATCGCCCATGTCGACCATGGGAAAACCACCCTCGTCGACGCCATGCTTCGCCAGAGCGGTATTTTCCGCGAAGGGCAGCAGGTAGAGACGCGCGTCATGGATTCCAACCCGCTCGAACGCGAGCGCGGTATTACCATTTTGGCGAAAAACACCGCGGTTCGGCATGGAGATTACAAGTTTAATATCGTCGATACGCCTGGGCACGCCGATTTCGGCGGCGAGGTCGAGCGCGTATTACAGATGGTTCAGGGCGTGCTGCTTCTGGTCGACGCCGCCGAAGGCGTGATGCCGCAGACGCGCTTCGTGTTGCGCAAGGCGCTCGAACTCGACCTGCGCGTCATCGTCGCCGTCAATAAGATCGATCGAAAGGACGCACGGGCCCCCGAAGTCGTCAACGAAGTTTTCGATCTCTTTATCGATCTCGGCGCAAACGACGAGCAGGCCGATTTCCCCGTCGTTTTTACCAATGGCAGGTTGGGAATCGCAAAACTCTCGTTGGAGGCCGAATCGGATAGCCTCGAACCGCTCTTCGATATGCTGGCGCGACATATTCCCGAAGCACCTGCCGAAGAGGGCCCGTTACAACTCTTGATCTCGGCGATCGACCATAATAAATATGTCGGGCGCATCGGCATCGGCCGCATCTTCCGCGGCACCTCGCGCGTGAACGCACCGATCGTTCGCGTCGCTCACGACGGCACGGTGACCGGCGGATTGCGTTTGACGACCATGCTCACCTTCGCCGGGCTCGAACGCGTCGAGGTCAGCGAAGCGTCGGCCGGAGATATCGTTTGCGTTTCCGGCATCGAAAATCTCAACATCGGCGATACGATCGCCGATGCCTCCGCACCCGAAGCGATCCCTGCGGTCGCGGTCGACGAACCGACGGTCTCGATGTTTTTCTCGGTCAACAACTCACCGTTCGCCGGCAAAGAGGGCAAGTTCGTCACCTCGCGCCAAATTCGCGAGCGTTTGATGCGCGAGCTCGAATCGAACGTCGCTCTGCGCGTCGCCGATACCGAATCCGCCGATACCTTCGAAGTTCGCGGCCGCGGCGAACTCCATCTCTCTATCCTCATCGAAACGATGCGCCGTGAGGGCTACGAGATGGCGGTCTCCAAACCGCAAGTGATCCTCACCGAACGCGACGGCAAAAAGTTCGAGCCGGTCGAATACGTTGTCGTCGACGTTCCCGAAGAGTACGCCGGAGCCGTTATCGAGGCACTCGGCAAACGGAAAGCCGTGATGTCGAACATGATCAACATCGGAGACTCCCGTCGCCTCGAATACACGATGCCGACGCGCGCGATCTTCGGGCTTCGCGGCGAGCTCCTGACGTTAACCCGCGGTACCGCCGTCATGTCGCACACCTACTACGATCACGAAGCATGGCAAGGCGATCTGCCGGGGCGCAGCGTCGGTGCGCTGGTCGCGAGCGATACCGGCCGCGCGACGGCGTACGCTCTCGCAGGCGTCGAACAGCGCGGACGTTTCTTCGTCGGCGCGGGAACCGATATCTACGAAGGCATGGTTGTGGGCCGGGCAAACGACGATAAGGATATCGCGCTCAACGTCGTCCGCGAGAAAAAACTTACCAACATGCGCGCTTCGGGCTCCGACGATAACGTCAAGCTCGCGCCGCCCGACGAACTCTCGCTCGAACGAGCGATCGAATTCATCGACGACGACGAGCTCGTCGAGGTGACGCCGAAATCGATTCGCTTGCGCAAACGCATTCTCGACGAAGGCGAGCGCCTGAAAGCACGGCGACGGGAGCGCACGACCGCTTGAGGCAACTGGTGAAGGGTTTCGCCCAATTTCTCGTGCGCGGGAGAGTGGTCGATCTCGCCGTCGCCTTCGTCATCGGCGGCGCTGCGGGGAGCTTCATCAACTCGTTCGTAACCAATCTCTTCTCGCCGCTGCTCGCTGCAATTTTCGGGCAGCACGAAATTTCGCGCGCGAGCATCGTGCTCAACCACTCCTCGATCGCCTACGGCAAATTCATCGATTCGACGATCTCGTTCTTGCTGGTCGCAGGTGCGGTCTATTTCTTCGTGATCGTGCCCTCGAACCGACTCGCCGTAAACGGCGTGCTCTCGGGGCTCTCGAGTCCCACGCTCAAAAAGTGCCCCGAGTGCGCAGCCGAGATTCCCAAGAGCGCGCGCCGCTGCATGTACTGCACACAGCTCGTCGCGAGCGACGAAGGGTAGATCGATCCACCTATTTTGCCTGAACGGCGAAGGTGATCGTGCCTTGATTTGTTTTCCCGGTTACGCCGAAGGGGAAGAGTTGAAAGGCCGTTCCCCCGATCTGCGCAGTAAATGTTTTCGAGCCGATGGTATTGCCCGTAAACGTCGTGCCTGCCGTGCTATCGCCGCAAAGGCTCGTGCCGGAGCCGCACGACGCATTGCTCACGCCGGCGCCGAGCACCGAGAGCAGTCCATTGCTAAACGCGCCCCAATTCGGAATGCTCGTCTGGCTCGCGCTGCTGAGCGTACCGTTTTCAGTGATGACCAGGCTCCCAGCGGAGGTGGGCAATAACGGATCGGGGGTATCGTTCACGAGTCCCGTTTCCGAGCTCGCCCCGGCGACGATATTCCGATAATCGATGCTGTACCGAAGAATCCCCGTGGGGCAGACACCCAAAACGTTGTAGGCCGGAGCGACCCCAGCCGGGCAGCCGTTTGAGACGACGGTAACGCTCTTTGTGAGCGGCACGAAGCCGGCGTAGAGCTCGTTATGGGTCGCATTCGAGTAGGTCGTGCCCGAGGTGCCGTCGTCGACGGCAAAGAGACTTGCATCGTAACGAGTGAAGGCCGTAATGTTCGTTCCGAGCGGCGGCGTATAGACCGCCCAAACGACATCGTAGGGGTCGCCGTTGGGGTCATTGGCGATCGGGTTTCCCGATCCGGCGTTGACCGGTGGAAGTGCGTTGGGATCCATGCAATAGATCGCGACCGCCGTATTCCCCGCGGCTTGTCCGATTTGATCCCAGCTGCTTCCGAACCCAAAGCCATTCATGCAACTCGTGTACGGGCTCGTGCCATACGTCACGTTGATCGTGCAGTCGGCTCCATTCCCACCCGTCCCGCTTCCCGGCGTACCCGTTCCATTGTCGGAGCAGAGCTGCACCGTCCATCCCAGCGGTGCTTGCGCGGTGATCGTGATATCGTGGAAGTTACCGTCGGGACTGTTGTAATAGAGGGCATTCGGAATCGCAATACTTGGAGGCGAGGCCGAGTATTGGAATGTATTGCCGATCGGGCTCCCCGGCGTCGTCGATGAGTTCGTTAAGCTGACACCTGTCGGCGGGGCGAAACCACGCGCGGTGAAGTCGTTACTATTCGTCGTCGGTACGACGCCGTCAAAACTCCCACTGGCATTCGCTCCATACGAAGCCGTCGTTCCCGTTGCCTGCGTGTTCACCGGACCGACGAGCAGCGGACTCGCAGTTGGGTTATAGCACTCGGCGCCGGAGCTGATACCGGGAATTTGGTTCGCGCTCACCGTGAGGGTGACGCCGGCGGTGCCCGCGGTTGCACCGTAGCTGGTGGCGTTCGTCGTGGTCGTTCCCGATGAACCACCGCTCGCCGCAGCACTGACGGGGCTGCTCGACATGACGATGCCGCCACCGCCGCCGCCCCCCGGGCCGTGCTGCTGGCTGTACGTCGTCGGCGCGGCATTCGCCGTCGTGCCGGCGGCGCCGTTCGCAGCGACGGTGATGCCCGAAAAAGTCGATGGCGAGGTCACGATAATCGTACCACCCGCACCGCCACCACCGCCGCCATCGTTCGCCGGCGCTAACCCGGGATATCCATCGGCCTGGATCGTTGCCGTGGAACCGCTCGTCTGCGCGATTCGTAGCAGAACGATACCGCCTCCAGGGCCGCCCGAGCTTCCATAGTTGTTGTACGCATTGTTATCGGAATTGTTATTGTTGGCACCGGCGCCGCCGCCGCCGCCCAAAAACGCGCGCGTGGGAGCGATCGATACCGGTGCGATCGCCGAGCCGCCTCGACCGCCGATATCGTGAAAATTGCTCGCGCTGTACGTTTTCGTTCCACTGGAATAGGGATACTGATCGTACTCGGCGGTATTTACGGAGTAGGTCGGCGTCCAGGGGTAGCCGCCGTTGCCACCGGCACCGCCGTTACCACCACCACCGCCGCCGGTGTTCTGGTCGTTGGCGAGTGGATCGTCGTCGGTACCGCCGCCGCCGGCGTTGCCGGGCGCTCCGCGCGCCTGATCGCCTCCGGGGTAACCGTCAGCGCCGGAACTGGTAATCTGCGGCCCCGCCGGAGCGCTGGGATTCGAGAAATTCGTATAGTCGAAGACGTAGTTCGGCGATCCCATAACGCCCTCGCCTTTCGATCCGTCGGCGGGCGGCGAGAGGGTCGTCGAACTCTCCATATAATCGCTGGTCGACCATCCGGAGGGGGACTTGGTTTGGACGGTTTTGCCGCCTCCGCGGAATCCGTCGGCCGTCGCGTAGATCGTCGCTCCGCCGAGATTCAGCGTCGATGCGAGATCGAGTGCCGCAACGCCTCCAGTCGAACCATCCCATGGAGCGCCGGCAAAATTGCTCGAGAGCGTCGCGGTGAGGTATTGCGGCACGCGGATAATTTGGTAGGTTTTGCGCCCCGATGTGAGGGTCGCCGAAGCGTTCGTATAGCTATTCAGTAAGCCGCCACCCGCGCCGGTGCTGACAATCGTCACCGTCGAGCCGGTCACGGCCGTCACCTTCACGTATTCGTAGAGACCCGCGTTCCCGAGCGATGTATATCCAGTTCCGTCGTTGCCGGCCACACCGATCGATCCCGTACCACTGCCGTACGTCGGTCCGTTGACGGCGTTAAACGAGCCGTCTTGCATCTGGATGATGAGGAGCTCGTCCCCTTTTGCAACGGCCGTGCTCGCTCCACCATTGGCCGTATCTATCGTGCCGAGCGAGAGCGTCGTCGAGCCGGCAGCAATCGTTCCAGCGGGTGGAATATAGTAGGTATTGTAGACTCCGTTCAAGGTTCCCGGAGAACCATCTTTACCGGGCGTTCCGCAGACGACGCTCCCAGCCGCGCGCACCGAGCGAACGCTCACGAACGAAGTGCTCGCGGCAAGAAGCGCGACCTGCGAGGTGACGATCGCCAGCGCGATCGCGCGACGGAGCCTATCGCGCAACGCCATTCTCTACTCCTTCCCCCAGCCGAATATACGATTGACGAGCGTCGTCATGGTGATATAGAGGCCGCGGCGCGTTGGCGCGGCGGTCATCGTCGGATCGCTCGCGCCAATAAACGTATACCCAACGGCAACTCGCGCCGAATCGCCGATGGAGTATCCGAGTTCGGCGGCCAAGGTCGTGCTATCGGCCCCGGGGACCGCAGGCACGAGAAACTCTCGCGCCGAGCCTGCAAGATCGAAAGCACCGTGAAAACGATGGCTGTACCGAACCGCAAACATCGAGGTATGCGCTGCAAAAAACGAGTCGCCGCTGAGCTTATAGGCATAGCGACCCGCGAGTTGGTCGCGTTCGCTGACTCGCCAGAGCTCTTCGCTGGAAATGACGTCATTGATTCCATCGGTAAGGCCGGTGGCGTTGGTTCGCGTATAGTTCACCAGGGTTATAAAACGGTCGTTGGAGAGCGAACGGCGCGCGATCGATAGGCGATCCTGAATCTCCATCGCGTTCGCCGAGAAGGCGCGTTGCAACGTTCCAACCGCGGAGATCGTCGAGGTCACCCTCCCCGCAAGCGCGAGAGCGAAGGTCGCCCCGCCCCCGAGGCCGGTGCGGTTTTGCAATGAAAAACTCGATCGAAAACGCCTTCCATCGGTATATCCCAGTTGCGTTCCATAGACGCTAAAACCACCGAGTGTCGAGCTTACCGCACCGGCGTTTTGAAGAAACGCATTCCCGATCCAATGCTTACCGAAGCGAAAACGCTGCTGAACCCCCGACTCACTGTAAAGGTTCATCGCGTTCCCAACCTGCATAATATTATATGATTGCGAAATCGTGGTGGTAGGGGAGAGGCTTTGCAAAAATCCAAATTGATAGGAACGCGTTGAGGGCACGCCATAGGCGCTCCCCGTTGCAGCATTGCCGATCGTAGCCGACGGTTGCGAACTGCGTAGCATACGGGCAAATATACGCGTCTTCGAAGCAATCGCATAGTCGAGCTCGATCTGCGTCTGCGTCGGCTGCGTCGAGCCGACGTCGCTCCCCGCAAGCGTCAAGTACTGTTGGAACATCGCCGTCAGTCGCTTCGTTGGGCGATAGGTCAGCCCTACCTGAGCTTGCGTCTGTGTCAGAGCGGCCGGCAGCACGGTGGTCGGCGCGCTGCTCGGCCCCACGTTCGGCGCCGCTATTCCTACGTGCTGTTGATGGCGATCGATACCGACGAGGAACGAAAGCTTTTTCAGCGGTGAATCGATCCACTCAAATAGCGCGTCGCTAAATGAATTCGGCGACGTCGCGGTACGGCTCGCCGCCCCCGAATAGGCGAGCAAGAGACTCGAATGCTCTCCCAAGTGATGGGTCGCAGAGAGCCGGTACGTCGAGAGACCCGGCGTCGAGACGCCGCCGAAGGGATCTTGGTAGCCCGCCGAGGTTGCGGCAGAGCTGAGGTCGAGGGTATCGTTGCGCCCGTGAATATGCGCTGAAAATGCAAACGCAGAGCCGGTGCTACCGAGCACCGCCAGGCTCACCGCAGTCGGAACCGCTCCTGCGCTCGTTGCATGGGAGATGCTCCACGAGCCATTCCGCCAGGTGTGAAGCAAGGATTGCGAGGAGAGGCCAAAGTTCTGCGTCCCGGTGGCATCGTTGACGTACCCCAGACTCAACTTCGTGTTCCGTCGCCGCCCCATCGCAATCGAGATGTCGCCGCCGGTGCTTTGAGAATTGACGCCCGGCCCCGAGTATTGATAACTGATGGAGATCTCTTGAGGATCGAAATTCGCATCGTAGGGAAGCGGTATATTAATAAATCGAAGCACGCCGGTCGCATAGTCGATCGTATAATCGACGTTTCTAATGAGCGGTGTCTCGGAAAGAACGGCCCCGGTCTGACGGTCGAGCGCGATCAGTTGCAGATAGTCCGAGCCGACGACGATATTGGGGTTTAGATTTCGCTGCAGCGTTGCAAGACCGGCCGCGGGTACCGTCATCGATACAAACGCTTCTTGATTTTTTGCCGTGAAGCCCCGCAGCCGTACGCTTCCGGTTCGGCCCAAGGCAAGATCGGCTCTCGCTCCGCTAAGCAATTGGTGGAAGGCTCCCACCTCCGAACTGCCGATCGTTGCATCGTAGCGCCCCCATAAAAGCGAACTCAAGCCGCGATCCAACCGCATATAGAGATGATCGGCGGAGAGCAATGGTGAGTAGAGCGAGGAGCTATCCCCGTAGGTAAGGTAAGGACGTTCGTTCGGGTCTTGCGTGTAGGGCCCGAGGGAAGAGAGCGGAGCTAAACGGTTCTGCGATTCATACGCGAACGTGAGCAACGAGTCACGCCCAACCGTTCCGCTCGCATAGATGCCGAGGCGCTGACGTCGCGAGCCGCCGTTGTCGGCGATCGCCGATCCATCGACGGTTCCCGGAACGCTTCCAGCGCCGAGCTGCGCGATCCCATTGACGAATGCATGGCGCAACATCGGTGCGAGATAGAATTCAGCGAGTTCGTCGATTGAAGCAACGCGTACCGCGACCGAGACGCGCCCGGGGACGATTCCCGGAAGCAAATGTATGTACGCGTTTCCTTCTTGACCGATCGTCCCCTCGTAACGCTTCGACCCGTTGTTCGGCGAAGCCGGGGCCCGCGGCGTTAAGGCTTGCCCGGGAAGCCTTCTTCGCGGCCTCCTTCTCCGCGAGCGATCGAGAATCCGAACGTCACCGCTCCGAATCGTGACGACGACTCGACTGCCGGGTGCGGCCGGATGATGCCACCGGTCGAGCGCGAAAATTCGGAGCGTAATCGGCGTATGCCCGTCGGCAACGGGGCGCCCTTCAGGTTGCACGATGATGCTTTCGGGCGCACCGGGGCCGTACACCAGCTCGTGGACGATATCGCCTCGCAATCCGGCGGCACCGAGCGGAATGGCGGTTAAATCGTTTGGGCCGGGGTGCAACGGAACGCCGTAATAATGGTAGATCGTCGTTCCGGTTTTCGAAAAGACGCTCCGCTCACCCAAGTGACGGTTGGAGACGAGGACGCCGTTCACCCGAAGTTCGATGCCCGCGCCGCGCCCGGTGGCGATGCTGACCTCGGTTGCCTCGAGCATCGAGGGCGAACCGTCGAGCGGCGAAACGAATTTCGCATGAAGCCCCGATTTTGCCGTGAACGTTAAATGTTGAAGGCTTCCATAGCGAAGTTGCGGAGCGCCGATCGGCAATGGGGAACGAAGCGGGACGGGCTTTGCGCTCTTTGCCAGGAGAACTCCCGGAAAAACGACGTGTGCGAGCGACAAAAGCATCGATACGAGAGCCACTTTTCGCAATACCGGCATCTTCACGAAGTTGGTTCCAATGCAAAATTAATATCTTGCATGGTGCTCTCGTCAAAAACGCCGTGCACCAAACGCTGGAGCGAACGCGATGAATTTAAACGCGCGCGAACGTGGAGATCGATTCCATGGGGCACCGTCGTCGGGTCGATTCGCAAAACATGAGGCCCCGGGCGAACCGACGGAAAATCGTACATTCCGTTGCGGTCGGTCGTTACATAGCTGCCGTCTTCGAGAAAAATGCGCACGCCAGGAACACCGCGATCCCCCGATTCGAAGTGTCCCGTATGCATGAGGTCGAGAAAGACTCGTCCGGTAATGACGCGGCGATAGCCGAACGCTCCGGCGAGAACGGTTACGGTAGCGTTCGCACTTCCGTTGGCCGACGAACCATTCACGGTTCCGCCGACGACGACGTTGTTCAATAACTGCGAACCGGGAGTATCGGAGGGAAGAACGATCGTCGAATAGGTGATGCTTCCGGATTGATTCGGCGACAACGTCCCGAGATTCCACGTAAGCGTTTTCCCTGCGACCGTCGGTTCGTCGACGGCTCCATTGAGGCGCGCGGTCCCCGGCGCATAGACGAGCCCCGGCGGCAACGTGTCGAGGACCCTCGCTTGGAGCGCCGGAAGCGTCGTTTGGTTTTGAAAGCCGACGCTAAAGTCGAGCCGGTCGCCAGGCGTTACGGCTTGTAGCGATGCGGTTTTGGTAACGGCGATGGTGACGGTTGGGAAGAGCGGAAGATTGCCGAAGAGTCCGAACACATTTTGGAGCGTTACGTTCGAGCTCGTTAAGGTGAAGCCGCCAGCTTGCGCTAAGGGCTGCCCGTCCAGCGCGGTCGTTGTGACGTTGTATAAGGCATTGTTCGTCGTCGGAACGATCTGTAGCTGAAGCCGCCGATTGAGAAAGCCGGATGCCGCAATCGTCAAATAGAAGGTCGAGCCGCCGGGCGCGATTTGCGAAGGAAGCAGATCGAATCCGTACGAACCGGTAGGGCCGGTGATATCCGGGTCCGAGGTGAAGGTTTGCGTGGAAGCCGAGGCGGCGCCGGCTTCGCTCCGTGCCACCGACGCGGAACTCGGCGAACCGTTGAGCGGGACGAGCGCACCCGACGAGCTCAACAAAGAGACCGATGCGTTCGCAATCGGATGGGATTGCCCCATAAACCCGTTGTATACGACATTCGACGAACCGAGCAGGACGCTCGCGGGAAGCGTCGTGGAAGCGGAGATTCCATTTGCGCTCACCGTTGCAACGTTGACGTAACTCGTCCCGAGTGAGAGTTGCGACGCGATCGTGGCGTCAAACCGGAGATCGAGCGATGCCGCCGGCGCGAGGCTTGGAACGACGACGGTCAGCGTTGCCCCACGAACGCTCGCCTCACTCCCTGCAGGCGTGCCGTTCAGGGTAACCGAGGAAAGAATAGGGGTTACTCCGGTTGGAAGCGAGTCGACGACCGTCACGTTGTCGGCAGGAGCGCCCCCGCTGTTGCTCACCATAATATCGTATGTAACGACCGCACCCGGCTGCGTCGAAGTCGCCCGAACTCGATCGACGAGTTTATCGATGGGAGTGCCGCTTCCACCTGGGCCCGTAAGGTTTGCGGAGGATCCACCAACGACCCACTGCTCGCCGGTATCGCTCTGTAACCCGTTCTCCGTCCCGGTCACGCTGGTCTGCGCGGTGATCTGCACGGGAATCCGATCTCCGATATGCATCGCCGTGGTGCCGAGCGTGACGAGTACCGAAACCGATCCTCCCGGAGGAATATCCGGAGAGAGGGTAGAGCCGATGACGACCGGTAACGGCCCCGAACTTCCCAGAAAAGCGATCGACTTCACCGTGAGCGCGCCGGCGGTCAGCGCGGTAATCCGGTATGCGTCGGAGATATTACTGGTATTGGCAATGACGAAGGTTCGCGTAGCATCCGAAGCGACCGGGACTGCGTCGGTTGCAGCATTCGGTTGGATCTCCTTCGGCGTCACCAAAATTGCCGAGAGTTTCGCCACCGTGGTTACGATGGTATTGGAGATTGCGGAATAACGATGTCCGCTCGCATCGTTGAAAGTTGCGCTCGCGACATTAACGATATTCGTACCACCCGTATCGGCCTCGCCGCGTGCTACCAGTAACAGTAGCAGCGCGGCGAAAATCCGACCGGTGCGGTTTAGGAACAGCTGCACGAGCTAGTAGAGCGTCGAGCTAGTTCACCTGAATGGTGAAGCCCAACGATCCTTGCCAATCCTGCGTAGCGGTTGGAAGCGTCACACCCGGATAGTTCTTCGGAACGAGTACGAAGCTCGCTCCTCCAATAACCGCCGAGAACTTCGAATCCGTCGTAGCGAAGGTCGACGACCCGGTAGCCGATGCCGGAACCCCCGTATAGAAGGTAAACGTCGGCTGCGTTGCGCGCGCTGCAGCAGCACTGTTCGTATCGCTGGGAGCCGCCGTCATCGTTGCGAACGTCGCCCAGTTGGGAACCGTCGTCGTGGTAGCCGAGGTGGATTGCGAGCCGTCGTCGGTGACGAGCAACGAGCCGGCCTGGGTCGATACTTCGGTAAACGATGCCGCGGTATCGGTAAGTCCGAGGACGAGGTTGCGGTAATCGACGCTATAGGCGATCTGCCCTCCGGGACATGCGGTTCCTGCCGCATAGGACGGGGAGACTCCCGCCGGGCAGCCGTTCGATGGAATCGTCTGCGATTTCGTGAGCGCAACGAAGCTCGAGTAGAGTTCGTCGTGCGTCGTATTGAATTTCGTAGCATCGCCAACGCTCGTAGCCGTTATCGTCGTATCGAAGCGCTGGAAATACGGCAAGCCGGATGGCGCGATGTATTTCGTATAGTAACTGAGGCTACTTCCCGAGGTAAGGGCAACGTTGCTCGCCGTTGAAGTCGTGGTGCTGTCGGCCGCCCCGCCGAGAGGAGAGGTACACGCGGAGTCGCTGTAGACGCCGACCGTCCATCCGGTCGTTGCCGATCCTCCCTGCGCGTTGGTCTTCGGAATCGGATATCCATCGGCCGGCACGCTGACGGCAATATTGTACTGATCGTTTTTGTTGCCGGTATTCTGCAGCGTGTGCGGGATGCAGAGCGTCGCACTCGCAGCGGTCGTCGTGGTCGTAGTTGGGGTACCCGGCGTCGTCGAGGTATTTACCACGGCATCGGGGCCAAACGGCCATGCGGTGAAATCGTTCGACGTATTTTGCGGATCGTTCGCCGTGTCGCCATCGAAGGAGCCGTTCGATCCGGCATTTCCGAATGGGCCGTTGAGCACGCTATATGCACTTAACGCCTGATTCGAGACCTGATTCGAGGCCCCACCCGTCGATGTCAGCGTCGTATTATTGATCCCCTGCCCCGAGGTGGTAAGGGGGGTACTCGATCCACTGTCGGCCGTCCCCGAGGGGATACCGGGGCCGAGGATATGCTCGGTCGTCTGGTTGTCGCCGATAACGCCGTTCGCAAGGTTCGTCACCGCACCGGCATTCGCAGAGCCTGCTCCGCTCGGCTGTTGGACGACGAAGGAGAACGAGAGGGCTGGGTTCGGGACGTTTCCGGGAGTGCTTGGATGCGTTGCGTCCGCGCAAAGATCCCAGCCCGCACCGCTCGAGCACGATGTGCCGCCATGGATAAAGACGCCGATATATGCGACGTTGCCGGTCGTCGAAAGGTTCCCGGCGGCTTTCGTCCATCCGGTAGCACCGGTTGTATCGGTGGTGTAGTAGAGATCGGCGACCGCATTCGTCGGGAAGCCGTAGGTCGTTCCCCCGTTCGTGATGCTGACCGCTCCGCTATTCGAGAGCTTGAGCGGGGAACCGCCGAACTCCGGAACGCGATCGGAGATAAACAGCCCTGCCACGCTGGCCCCGAGCAGCGCCTTCACCGATGCGAGGTCCTTCGCATCCTTCGCGCCGCCGTCGTGCGCTAAAATCGTGTAGGTGATATCTCCGGTCGTCGCATTTTGAGAGGAGGTTTTCTGAAGGTCGAGTCGCGCATCGGCAACGACGGTGTTCGTTTCGGTCGCGGGCACGTCGGAGGTCGTCTCAGCGGGCGCGCTGCCTGCCGCCGCATAGGAAAGGTTCGGCGAAATCGACGAGGTGACCGTCTGTCCGGTCGTCGCCGAATTACTGATGCTGTAATAAACGTTCAGGGTCGCCGAACTGCCGGCGGTCACTGCATGAGCTGCGAGAAAGGTATTGAGATCCGTGACGTTATCGCAGTAGGTCGTCGTGCCGCCGATCGTCAGCGCAAACTCGGCCGCACCCGTTCCGCAACCGCTGCTGCTCGTAGGGCCGCCCCCGAGCGTTGCAGAGCCGCTATCGCCACCGCCGAAGAGTACGCCCGCGGTATAACCCGCCCCGGTGGTATCGAGATGGAACGTTCCATTCGCATTGCCGGTATTTGCAAGCGTATAGGTATCGACGATCGAAGAGCCGGGAGCGTATTGCGTGCCCGTTCCGGCGGTATCGGTCATCGTCGGAGCGTTTTGAACGGTCGTCGTCACGGTATTAGAGGTCGTAGAATACGTGTTCCCGCCGGCATCCTTGTAGGTTGCAGTCGCATTGTTGGTGATCTGCGTTCCGGGGTTATCGTGGCCATTTGCGGCAACGACACTAGATGACGGTAGCAGTGCATTCAAGGCAAGCGTTAAGGCAACGATCGCTGCCCAGATGCGTGAAGTACGGCCCTTCATTGATTTAGAGTCCTTTCTCGAGCGTCCAAGCATTTTCAAATATCGTTACTTTATCCGCACGTTGAAGCGGAAGACCGCGGTTGCGTGAACCGCGAAGGGTTTACGAAGCTGCCATCTCAACGCCCGATATGAACTCGGCGGAGCGGGGCGCAGCACGACGGTGCCGTCGGGCTTTCGCACGCGTAGCATCGGCCGAGCGGAGAAGCTCCGCCCGTTGAGGGAGTAGGTAACCGTTGCGTCGGCCGGCGATACCACGGTTCCGGCACGAAAGACTTCGCCGGCGGGTATCTGCTTCAAAATCTCAGCGCCGATCGCGGGGCTATCACCCACGTTGGTCGCCTTCACCGTGAATCTCAGCTCCTCGCCGGGGCGAGCCCCGGTTGCGGGAACCGGGCGATACGCCGTACCGCCGCGCACGTGAAGAACCAATGCCTGCGTCAGCTCGAGGTGTAAAACCGGCTTTGCACTGGCGATGCCGACACCGAGAGCGAACAGAAAGACGACCAGCGCACGAGCGCCACGAAAAACAGCGACCTGCATAGTACCCCCCCAAAGCCCGAATTGAGGGAACGCACTATCTTCTCAGATTCTTCCCAACAATCCAAATCCGGGCGAACGTACCAGGTTATTTGAGGCAGGGTCAAGCGCGATCGATACGCATTACCGGATCTTTACGACGCTCTCGCTTTCATCGAGTGTTTTTGGCGACTTCACCTCAAATGAGAGCCCTTCCCTTACGGAGTCATAACCTACCCGGACGCCATCCCCGTCGTGAATATCTCCTGCAAGGATCTTTCGGCTGAGCGGCGTTTCGAGCTCGCGCTGAATCGTTCGCTTAATCGGGCGCGCGCCGTAGGCCGGTTCGTAACCGACGCTGACGATATGCTGCATCGCCGCATCGTCGAGTTCGATCGCGATCCGGCGCTCCCCTAAGCGCTCGCGCAAGCGCGCGAGTTGAATCTCCACGATCTCGGCCAATTGCGAACGGTCGAGCGCGTGGAAGACGACGATCTCGTCGACGCGATTGAGGAACTCGGGGCGGAAGTGCGCCCGCAATTCGTCGAGAACGGTCGCGCGCATACCGGAGTAATCGGCCTCCGATCCGCTCTCGCGATAATCCAAGATCCGGTGGCTGCCGATATTTGAGGTCATGACGAGAATCGTATTTTTGAAATCGATCGTCCGCCCCTGACCGTCGGTAAGGCGCCCATCGTCGAGGATCTGTAAGAAGATATTGAAGACATCGGGATGCGCCTTTTCGATTTCATCGAAGAGCACCACGCAGTACGGGCGACGACGGACCGCCTCGGTCAACTGCCCACCTTCGTCGTACCCGATATATCCCGGCGGCGCCCCGATCAAACGAGCGACGGTGTGCTTCTCCTGATACTCCGACATGTCGACGCGCACGAGCGCGCGTTCGTCGTCGAAGAGATATTCGGCGAGCGCGCGCGCGAGTTCGGTCTTCCCTACCCCGGTCGGGCCGAGGAAAATAAACGAACCGATGGGGCGATGGGGGTCGGAGAGTCCGCTGCGCGAACGGAGCACCGCCTCCGCGACGCTATCGACCGCTTCGTCTTGCCCGACGACGCGGCGGTGCAGCTCGTCGTCGAGATGCAGCAGCTTCTGCTTCTCGCCCTCGAGCAACTTGCTGACCGGAATCTTCGTCCAGCGTGCGATGACCTCGGCGATATCCTCTTCGTCGACCTCTTCTTTCGCCAACCGCCCGCCCTCCGCGGAATCGAGGCGCGCCTCCTCATCGGCGAGTTGCCGCTCGAGCGTCGCTAACTGCCCGTAACGCAATTCGGCGACGCGATTGAGATCGTACTGCCGCTCGGCGCGCTCGATCTCCACCTTCGTGGCGTCGATGCGCTCGCGGAGATCGCGTAGCGAGGTCGCTCCGCTCTTTTCGATATCCCACTGCGTGCGCAAGCGCGAACGCTGTTCTTGCAGCGAAACGAGTTCGCGCTCTAACGTTTCGAGCCGCTCTTTGCTGCCCGAATCGTTCTCGCGCTTGAGCGCTTCTCGTTCGATCTCCAACTGCATGGTGCGGCGAGAGACCTCGTCGAGCTCCTGCGGCATCGAATCGATCTCGGTACGGAGTTTCGCCGCGGCCTCATCGACGAGATCGATCGCCTTATCGGGCAAGAAGCGGTCGCTGATATATCGATCGCTCAGCATCGCCGCGGCCACCAGTGCGCTATCCTTGATGCGCACGCCGTGATGCGCTTCGTATTTCTCTTTCAGGCCGCGCAGAATCGAGATCGTGTCTTCGACACTGGGTTGTTCGACGACGACGGGCTGGAAGCGGCGCTCGAAAGCGGCGTCCTTTTCGATATATTTCCGATACTCGTCGAGCGTCGTCGCCCCGATCAGATGAAGTTCTCCGCGTGCGAGCATCGGTTTGAGGAGATTGCCGGCGTCCATCGAGCCCTCGGTCTTGCCGGCTCCGACGACGGTATGTAACTCGTCGATAAAGAGCACGATGCGCCCCTCGGATTTCGTCACGTCCTTCAGAACCGCTTTGAGACGCTCTTCAAATTCACCGCGATATTTTGCACCGGCGATCAATGCGCCCATATCGAGCGAGACGAGGCGGCGCTCTTTTAAACTCTCGGGAACGTCTCCGCGCACGATTCGTTGGGCGAGCCCTTCGACGATTGCGGTCTTCCCGACGCCGGGCTCGCCGACGAGGACGGGGTTGTTTTTCGTACGACGAGAGAGTACTTGGACGACGCGCCGGATCTCTTCATCGCGACCGATCACCGGATCGAGCTTGCCGCGCTCGGCATCGAGCGTCAGATCGCGCCCATAGCGCTCGAGCGATTTATAGGTTCCCTCCGGATCTTTGGTAGTCACGCGTTGGTTACCGCGTACATCGCGCAGGGCACGCAAAATTGCGTCCTCGCTCAAATGCAACTCGCGAAAAATCGCACCGACCGCGCCGCCCGCCTGCGCCATCGCCAGCAGCACATGCTCGACCGAGACGTAATCGTCACCGAGTTTCTTTGCCTGCGCTTCGGCTCCATCCATCACCCGGGAGAGCTCCGGCGAGAGCGAGACCTGCGCGCTCTCGGCGTTCGGCCCACTCAGGCGCGGGAGCCGGCCAATCGCGGCGTCGGTCGCGCGCGCGATCGCCTTCGGATCGCCCCCGGCCTTGCCGAGAATATCGGCGGCGATGCCGCGCTCTTGGTCGATGAGCGCGGCGAGAAGATGTTCGGGCGTCGTCTGGGTGTTGCGCTCCGCGAGCGCGCGGCTGTACGCCGCATTCAAGGCATCAGAGACGCGTTCGGTGAGGCGATCGACGTTCATACACTCCTATAATACCGCCGCCGATGCGAACGGTTCCAGGGGCAACCTTCTCGACTTCTTCCTAATGGATCGAAAACGTGAAGAGCGCGGCCGCCTTTACCTCCAACGGTTGCGGCAAGATCGTCGCCGGGGTTGACGCGAACGGAAAACTCGGCAACTTAAAGCTCTCGCCGCCGATGAAATCGTCGAGCACGATCGGCTTTACCGCGAGCAACGCCCCGAGGTGCACGCCCGCCGCACGCGCGATCGCCGCGGCGCGCGCCTGCGCGATGCGTTCGGCGGCGACGAGCGCCTGCGTCCGTGCCGCATCGGGATCGGCGGCTTCGAAGAGCGTGACCCGTTTGGTATCCCAGCCGGCCTTCCTCAATGCGGCACTCACTTCGACAACACGATTGGGGGGAACCCGAAGGATTGCGTAGGTCGCGTAGGCGGTGTGCCCGCTTTTGCTCAGCGATTCGAGCGGGACCATGCTGGCGAGTGCCGAGGAATTCAAGCCGAGCGAGGGCAGCATCGCGCGCAGCGATGCGCTCGCGTCGGCGCCGAGCGCGGCATTCGCAGTTTTGCCGAGTCGGCTCACGAGCACGCGCTCGACGGGCAGATCGGCGACGAGATTGCTCGGGGTGACTTGAGCGGTCGCGGCGACGGTAATCGTGTGCGGCCGACCGGCGGAACCGAAGGTTCCCGCGGCGAGCGCCGGAGCGCTCGATGCGACGGCGACGATAAGAGCGAGGGGAAGAAGCCGTTCTATTCTCATGCTCGCGCCGTGCGCTATCGTGCGGATGGATTCCTCTCGCTCGCGCGCAAGACGCGCAGATCCCCCGTTCGGAGCGTGATTCCACGAGCGTCGAACCATTCCAACAACGGTACCGCAAATTTCCGCGAGCTCCCAATAAGGGTGCGAAAATCCGCGACCGTCATCGCTCGATGCTCCCGCAAAAAATGCTCGACGCGCGCACGCACGGCGGCGATCTGCGACGCGCCGTAAAGATCCTCGCCGACGCGCACGAGCGCGCCGCGAGCGAGCAACGCGGCATAGGCATCGGCGATCCCCGCAATACGCGAGCTGCGAAGCGCGCTTTCGAGCTCGGCTGCGGGAGTGGGAGCGAACGGCGCGGTATCATCGCGTTGCAGAAACGTTGCAAAGAAACGATCCTGTTCGTCGCTCGCGCGCGCCTCATGTCCCGGCAATGCATAAAAACCGGAGCGCGCCGCGAGCCGACCTTCGCTGACGAATGCATCGAGATAGCGGTAGAGCAACGTTTCGTCGAAGCTCAATTCCTTCGCTAAGGCTTGCAGGGTGCGCCCCATCGCCCACGGCGCTTCTTCGTGTCGGCGCGCGAGTTGGGTGACGATGCGTTCGAGCAACGCGTCGGAGATCGCCGCACCGACGAATGCTTCGGGCTTCGCGATCGTTCGCAGTTCGCCGAGGGCGATCGCCGAATCGACGATCTCCTCGATGCTCTCCGCACGGACGTTGAGTTTCGCCGCGAGTTCCTCGCGCGCGAGCCCGGCGAGCCCGGCCTCGGCGAGTGCGGCGCGTAGCGCCGCAACATGTGGAGCTTCGCCCGCGCCTGCGGCGGCCTCGATACCGGCGATCTCGCCGCCGCCGAGCACCGTCTTCGGTGAGAGGCGGCGCAGCACGAAACGGACGCCGCCGAACGCCGTCGTCGGTTCGCGCAGCAGCAGCCGCGCTTCGACCGCGCTCTCGCTCTCCGGCACGCGGTCGAAGAGCAGCGTTCCGAGGATCTCCGCCGCGCCGATCGAAGCGCGCACCGGCGTACGCCGTCGCAGGAGCGGCAGCGCTTCGGCGAGCGGTGTGAAGCGCACCACGAAGCTCCTCCCGGGCAAGAGTTCCGGCCCGGAGAGCACGCTGCCGCGCGCAATTTTTTCGCGCGCGACGCCGGGGAGATTGAGTGCGACGCGCGCACCCGCACCGGCACGCTCGACCGAGGTGCCGAAGACGTGGAGGCTCCGCACGCGCGATCGTATCCCTTCGGGTTGCAACGTCACGCTCTCTCCGACGCGAACGCTGCCTTGCATCAGCGTTCCGGTCGCGATCGTTCCATGCCCGGGAAGCGTAAACGCACGATCGATCGGCAGGTACAACGGCGCCTCGGAATTGCGTGGTTCGAGCGCGGCGAGCCTCGCGACGAGCAGCGCCCGCAACTCGGGAATCCCTTCACCACTCGTCGAGGAGAGCGCTTGCATCGGCGCCTCGGCGGCGATCGTCCCGGCGAGATCGCTACGGATGCGCGCGAGCGCTCCTTCGCGCTCCGCTCCACTCAGAAGATCGCACTTCGTTATCGCGACGACGACGCTGCGCACGTTGAGAAAGCGCAGGATCGCCAAATGCTCGCGCGTCTGCGGCATCACGCCCTCGGTGGCTGCGACGACGAGCAACAGCACTTCCATTCCACTCGCACCCGCGAGCATATTGTGCAAGAAGCGCTCGTGCCCGGGAACGTCGACGATGCCGGCGACGAAGGCACCCTCTTCGAAGCGTGCGAAGCCGAGATCGAGCGTCATGCCGCGCTCTCGCTCCTGCGCCCAGCGGTCGGGATTGCTCCCGGTCAAGCGCTCGACGAGCGTCGATTTCCCGTGGTCGACGTGCCCCGCGGTACCGATGATATGCACGCGTCGATACCTAGAGCGCCGCAGCGATTGCGTCGGCGAGCGCGGCATCCTCGGCGGGGAGAACGCCGCGCAGATCGAGGAGGACGAGCGCCTCTTCGATGCGGGCGATCACCGGCGTTCGAGCGCTGCGGAGCCGGCGCGCGACTCCATCGGCATCGGGGGTATCGATCGCGATCGCCGTCGATGCGAGCGTCGCTCCGGGGAGCGCTCCGCCTCCCACCGCGGCGCGCGTCGCTACGAGTCGCCCGTGCCCCGCGCGCGCGATCGCCGCTTCGCCGCGGCGTTGCAAGTCGTCAACCGATGCCGCGAGCATCGCGTAGAGCGGAATCTCGAGGCGGGTTGCATCGCTTTCATGCAAGCGCGCCGTCGCATCGAGCATCGCAAGCGTCGTCTTATCGACGCGCAGCGCTCGCAGAAGTGGATTACCGCGCATACGTCCGAGTGCGAGCCTGCTTCCCAGCAGCATGCCGCATTGTGGGCCGCCGAAGAGTTTATCGCCGGAGACCGCAACGACCGCGACACCTTCTTCGAGTGCTTCGCGCACCGTGCGTTCGCGCGGTAGGCCGAATGCCGTCATATCCAGCAGCGCGCCGCTTCCGAGATCTTCGACGAGCATTACGCCGCTGCGCCGAGCGAAGGCGGCGAGCTCGCGCGCATCGAGTTCTTCGACGAAGCCTTCCAGCGAAAAATTCGAGCGATGGGTGCGAAGGATCAACGCCGTCTGCGGCGAGAGCGCGCGCTCGACATCGGCGAGGCGCGCTTTGTTGGTCGTACCGATCTCGACCAACCGCGCCCCGCTCCGTTCGAGCACGTCGGGGATGCGAAAGCCGCCGCCGATCTCTACGAGCTCGCTGCGCGCAACGATGCACTCGCGGCCGCGTGCGAACGTATCGAGGAGCAGCAGCATCGCCGCAGCACAGTTGTTGACGACGAGCGCATCTTCGGCACCGAAGAGTCGCGCTAAGCGAGCGCTGACCCGCTCGTAGCGCGAGCCGCGCCGGCCGTCGTAAAGATCGTATTCGAGATTGGAGTAGCCCGCGCCGATCCGCTCCGCAGCGTCGAGCGCGGCGCGCGCGAGCGGGGCGCGGCCGAGGTTCGTGTGCACCAGAATTCCCGTTGCATTGATTACCGGCTGCAGTTGCGCCGTAGCGGCGGCTTCGAGATCGGCGAGCAACCTGCGCTCCGCATCGAAGGCATGCCCGGCCGAGAGCGCGGCGCGCCCGCGTTCGAGCGCCTCCCGTGCGAGCGCTTTCACCGCTTCGCGTCCCAGCGAATCTTCGTATGCGACGATCGCCGGCTCGGAAAGCAAACGATGCACGGCCGGAAGGCCGCGCATCGCGTTCTGCTCCATCAGATCCTAGTTGAGGTGGCGAGCGAGCATCGAGCTGATCTGTGCCTCGGGCACGTATCCGACGATGCGATCGACGGCCTGGCCGCCCTTGAAGAGAATCAGGCAGGGGATCCCCGAGACACCGTACTGCCCGCTCAACGACGGATTCTCGTCGGTGTTGAGTTTCACAAACTTGGCTTTGCCTTCATGCGCCGCGGCGACTTTTTCGACCACCGGCGATAACATACGGCACGGGCCGCACCACGGCGCCCAAAAATCGACGAGGACCGGCTGGGTATTCCCCAGCACCTCGCTCTGAAAAGTTGCTTGACTGACTTCTGCTAATGCGCTCACGATGGACTCCTTTTTCTACGATGCTTCAACCGCCCGCCGGCGGCGCCTGGTTGCACGAGCCGGCACGCTAGGCCAGCTCGGTCTGTGTCGGCTCCCCGGTGATACCGGTGATGAGCTCGGCCTGTTTTCCGAGGTTCGTGATCGCAATCACTTCGTCGCCTTCGCCGAGGCGTTGGAGACGCACGCCCTTGGTCGCCCGTCCGGCCCTGCGAATATCCTTGACGTTGATGCGAATCACTTGGTTCCCCGAGGTGATCATTAACAGTTGGTCGTCGGGAGCGACCATGATTTGGTCGACGACGCGACCGATATCTTCGCGTTCTTTGGCGAAGGCCTTCACGCCCTTGCCGCCACGAGAAGTATGTCGGTAATCGTCGATCGGCGTGCGCTTACCGAAGGCCTGCGAGGTGACCAGCAGTACCTCTTTGCGCTCGTCTTCGATAACGTCCATCGCGATGATTTCGTCGCCGCTCTCCAGCGTCATCGCTTTCACGCCGCGAGCGTTCCGCCCCATCGCGCGAACGTTCTGTTCGTTGAAGTGCACCGCCATACCGGCGCGCGTGCAGAGGATGATGTCGCGCGTTCCCGTCGCGAGATCGACCGCCAGCAGTTCGTCGCCTTCGTCGAGATTGATGGCGTTGAGTCCGTTGCGACGGACGTTTGCGAACTCGTCGAGTTTGGTCTTTTTAATAACGCCGTGCGTCGTCACCATGACGAGCGATTTCTCGCCTTCGAAGGTGTCGATCGGGAAGCACGCCGTCACCTGCTCGCCCGGAGGCAGCGTGAGGAGATTGACGAGCGCGGTTCCGCGAGCCTGGCGCGTCGTATCGGGAATCTCGTAGGCGCGCAAGCGATAGACGCGGCCCTTATTGGTGAAGAAGAGCACGTGATCGTGCGTTTTGGTGGCAAAGAAGTTGCGCACCACATCCTCACGCTTGAGGTTCGATATCCCCGTGACGCCGCGCCCGCCGCGATTCTGCGTGCGGAAGGTATCGACCGAGACCCGTTTGATATAGCCGCCGTCGGTATAGGTGACCACGACGTCGGTATTGGGAATGAGCTGTTCGACCGAGATTTCATCCTCGGCCGGAAGCACGAGCGTGCGCCGTTCGTCGCCGTGCCGTTTTTTCAGGTCGAGCGCATCTTCTTTCACGATTGCGGCGACCCGACGCGGGCTACGCAAAATATCTTCCAAATCCGAGATCGTCTTGATGATCTCGAGATATTCGTCTTCGATTTTTTTGCGCTCGAGCCCCGTAAGGGTGCGCAGGCGCATATCGACGATCGCCTGTGCTTGAATCTCCGAGAGCGAGAAGCGCGCGACGAGTTTTCCTTTTGCTTCGTCGGTCGAATCGCTGCTCCGAATCAGTGCGATAATTTCGTCGATGTTGTCGAGGGCAATGCGGTAGCCTTCGAGCAGATGCGCGCGCTCTTGCGCCTTGCGAAGATCGTAGGCGGTCCGCTTGAGGATGACGTCTTTACGATGCGTGATGTAGTGGTCGAGCAATTGACGCAGGTTGAGCACTTGCGGTTCGAGCGGCGTCGTCCCGTCGGCCTTCGGCGCTCCCGCCGGCACCAATGCGAGCATATTGAACCCGAAGCTCGATTGCAGCGGCGTGTGCTTGAAGAGTTGATTGAGTACGACTTTCGGCGTCGCGCTCTTCTGCAATTCTACGACGACGCGCATGCCTTTACGATTGCTCAAATCGTCGAGACGCGCGATACCCTGAATCTTCTTCTCGGCGTGCGCCTCGGCGATCGCCTCGACGATACGGCTCTTATAGACTTGGTACGGAATCTCGGTAATGACGATCTTGTGGCGGCCCTTCTCTTCGATGATCTCGGCCTTGCCGCGCATCGGAATGGAGCCGCGCCCCGTTTTATATGCCTGGCGGATCGCTTCGTGCCCGAGCACGGTGCCGCCGGTCGGGAAATCCGGGCCCTTGACGATATCGCAGAGATCGTCGTCGGTGACGTTCTCGTTATCGAGAATCGCCACGACCGCATCGGCGATCTCGCCGAGATTGTGCGGCGGCACGTTGGTCGCCATGCCGACGGCGATACCGCTGCAACCGTTGACGAGCAACTGCGGCAGACGTCCCGGAAGCACCGCCGGTTCGGTGCTCTGGTTGTCGAAGTTCGGCGTGAAGGGAACCGTCTCTTTATCGATATCGGCGAGCAGATCGAGCGCGAGCCGCGCGAGGCGCGCTTCGGTATACCGATATGCGGCCGGAGAGTCGGGATCGATCGAGCCGAAGTTCCCATGCCCGTCGACTAACGGATAGCGCAACGTGAAATCTTGCGCGAGGCGCACGAGCGCATCGTAGACCGATTGGTCGCCGTGGGGATGGTAACTCTTCAGCACTTCGCCGATGATACCGGCGCACTTGCGATGCTGCTTGGACGGGTCGAAGCCCATCTCGCGCATCGCATAGAGAATGCGGCGCTGCACGGGTTTGAGGCCATCGCGAACGTCGGGTAATGCCCGCGAGGCAATAACCGACATCGCGTAGGAGAGATAGCTCTCCTTCATCTCGTCTTCGACGTTGACCGTTTGAATGTGATCGTTACTCAAGGCTTACGGTTGACTCCGGCGTGCGGATGCTAAGGTGACGCCAAAAACGCCACCGACACAATCCCGACTCCTTCGCGGTTTACGTGCCTTCTTCCCAGGTTGGGAGATCATCGAACTGGACGACCGGGGCAGGTTCTTCCTCGTCGAAGGTGACGCGCGACCCTCCGTCATCGGGCGGAAAGGGCGCCTCCCGCCCCGCCGACTGCGAGGGAGGTTCTTCGGCCTCGACCGGTTCGGGAGAAGCGGGCAGCGAGCGCGCCTCGATCTCGGCGAGATCGGCGTGCAAGGCCTCGGCGGCGCGAGCAAAATCCTCATCGAGCGTCGTCAGGGCCCGCTCGTAACGCTGTTGAAGCGCGCCCTCGATCTCTTCGCTCAGGACGCCCACCCTTCGGCGGCGAAGGAAGCCAGAATAGTGAAGTTCACCGCGAGCGCCTTCGACGCCACCTTCCAGGAGACTTGCCGAGATATCGCTGCGTTCGACGCATTCGCCGCGACCTTCGCGCAACGTCTGCGACCCGGCGATGTCGTCGCGCTCGAAGGCCCCCTCGGTGCGGGCAAGACGCGATTCGCTCGCGCGGTCGTGCGCGCGATTCAAGGGCACGAGGATGTTGCGAGCCCGACCTTCACGTTGCGCCATCGCTACGAACGGCTGGGGCGGACCCCGGTCGAGCATCTCGACGGCTATCGCATCGAGACACCCGAGGAGCTCGCCGAGAGCGGGCTCGAGGAGGCATTCGACGGCGAGGCGATCGTGCTGGTGGAATGGCCCGATCGCCTCGCCCCACTGCTGCCGCCCCGCCGCTATCGGGTCGCGATCGCCGGAGCCGGAGAGGAGCCGCGCAGCCTCCGCATCGAGGTGCCGGCGTGAGGCTGCTCGCGATCGAAGGGGCGCTCGGCGCCTTCGAAGCCGCCACTCTCGAGGACGAGCGGGTGCTCGCGCAGCGTCGCATCGCTGCGAGCCAAGCGCTCGAGGCGGGGCTCGCCGCAATCGCCGCGCTGTTCGAGGAGAGCGCTCTGGCGCCGGGCGATCTCGACCGGCTCGCCGTCGGCCTCGGCCCGGGCGGCTTTACCGGGCTGCGCGTGGCACTGAGCTACGCGAAGGCGCTCGCGTTTGCGTGGCGGCTCCCGCTCGTCGGGGTTTCATCGTTCGACGCGCTCGAAGCGGGGGCGCTGCAGATTCCCCGCCTTTGTATCGTGGAAGGGCGCCCCGGCATCATCTCGGCACGACTGCGCAGCTCCGAGGGCGAGCGGCGCGCGACCGGCGAGTGCGCCGCGACCCTTGCGGCGTTGCTGCCGCAAAGGCTCTCCGAGCCGCTCGCGCTCGCCGGGGCGACGGCGGGCGCAACGCGCTTCTTCGCCGAACGCGGAGAGCCCGTGTTCTCGTTGCCGCCGGTTCCATCTCCCGTTCTCGCCCTCGCACGGCTCGCACGCGCCATGCCTGCGGCGGCATCGCCGCACGCGCTCGTCGCCGATTACGGCGAGGCGCCCGCGGCGAAGGTCCCAACGCGCGCGTGAAACTCGATCTCGACCCCACGCACGCCTCGGCGCCCGAACCGCTGCGCATCGAAGAAATGCGCTTGGAAGATATCAACGCGGTCACGCGCATCGAGTTGCTTTCCTTTACTACGCAGTGGCCGCACGACGCCTTCGCCAACGAATTACGCTCGAACAAACTCGCCCATTATTTCGTCGGTCGTATCGGTTCGCGCATCGTCGCCTACGGCGGCATTTGGGTGATTCTCGAAGATTCGCACGTAACCACGATCGCGGTCGACCCCGAGTTGCGCGGGTGCCGTTACGGCGAGCGCATGATGTCGCATCTGCTCGATACGGCGATCGAACTCGGCGCGGCGTGGATGACGTTGGAAGTGCGCGAGAGCAATCTTTCGGCGCAGCGACTCTACCAAAAATACGGCTTTACCACCGTCACGACGCGCAAAGCCTATTACAGCGATAATAACGAGAGCGCGCTGGTGATGTGGGCCGGCAACCTCC
>JABEUW010000056.1 GCA_013043945.1 Vulcanimicrobiota bacterium
CTATTTTTGCAGCTTCGCCAAGTTCGCCAATTGCAACGAATCCTCGAATCGCTCGAAGCTCGCTTTGCGACGACGTCAACGTTCCGACAATGCTCGCTGCAGCGTCGCGCATATCGCTCTGAAAGCGCTTATGAATGCACCAGCGAATGATCGGCAAGACGCAAATCACTTCATTAATTCTTTCGGCGATTTGATATTCTTCGCAGAGTTGCGTTGCAATATTTGACATTTTGCCGTCGAAATCACCGAAATCTCTCTCCGTAAGATCCCTGAAGGTCGTTGCGGCGACGAGCGCCAAGCGCAAATCTTCCGGCAATGGCCCAATCACTTTCGCTTCGATCCAATCGAAAACCCCACCCCATAGTTCGCTTTCGGAGTCGCTGAGGTCCCAAGGGCTCGCTCCAAACGTTATATTTTCGGCGAGGATAAGCATCGGCTGGATCCATCCATGCGCGAGCACAGCAATCCGAAACTGCGTCGATCGATCGAGTTTTGAAAACTCCTGAAAGTTTCCGAGATCGCGGATATCGAGGGCCATTTGCGACCGGCGAATGACGTGCACTTCGTTGGGTGGAAACGTGGCATCAAACTCTGCCGATGGCGCCCTCGAGGAAATGATCGTGAGCGTGCCCACCTCAAGGTCGGGCAGCAGATCGCGAACCAGGGAAGCAAGGTCTCCCTCCGCCAGAGATTCGGCATCTTGGAGTACGGCAAGCCAGGTACCAATCGGCGGCAGCTCGGCGATTGCATTCCGCAGCCGCGCAAGGAGGTCGCCGACGCGCTCTCCGGGCGCGCATTGGAGCGTAAGCGAATGCAAATACTCAGTGGCAGCGGAGCGAGCAAAGCTTTTCTTCCCGTATCCCGGAGGTGCGGCCAGCACCACCACCTTCGCTCGAGTTAACGGGCGAGGCTCCGAACCAAAGGAGAGAGGCCTTTTCATCAAAGCTTCCGCTTATAGATAGAAAACAAGCGGTCCATTCGGTGCCAGGATAACCCTTTTAGGCGCGTGTTTTGCGAAGAACTTGAGAATACCCGGAGAAGACACGGCGCACCCTGCGGCACAAAGCCGAGCTTTTTCCTTTTGCGCGGCAACTTTTACCCAATTTGACGCATGTGGATACCTTGGGGATACGCTGCGAACGCCTCTCCTCCGTACCTGGATACCGTGCACCATGTCGGTCGGAGGAAACCGAGCATGATGATCCATCAGAACGAATCCAGCGGGTCGAGCGGCGAGGTGAGCGAGATTGCCAGTGCAGTCGCGGCTCGCAAGCGCTGGCTGCCGGTCATAGAAGCCGACCTTGTGAACCTCGAACGGGCGATCCTTCGGCACGAAGGCCCTCGGGTTCATGAACTCTGTCGGGCGATTGAGGAGGAGGGCGGCAAACTCGGTTCGCAGGCTCTCGCCCCGTTGATTGACGACGTTGAACGCTACTACGATGCTGCCGACACAAAAAGTGCCGTCGAGCTCACCCACGATATCGAAGCGCGTTTGCAGAGTGTGATGACCTCGATCGACCGTCACATCGGCCAATTTTCGCGAGCCGCCGCTGCCTACCGGCGCGCTCAAGAGGGCGCTGACGTCGCACCCCATCGCCTTTTTACGCCGGATATCCATCGCTTCGTCGAGCGCTTTGGCGGAGATTTCGATGCGGCGTACGGCTTCGTGCGCAACCGGGCACTGCCGGAATTACAACGACTCTTCCTCGACCTTCGCTCCGCTATGCGACGCGGGGCGCGGGAAGAGGTCTCAGAGCATTGCGAACGCATACGCGAAATAGCGACCACGATCGGCGCGCGGCGCGTCCTCGCCGAGATCAACCTCGTCGAACGCTCCTACGCACAGGGGCATGCAAATTACGCCGACGCGTTTTATCGCGACGCGCTCCAAGAACTTCAGGCCGTGAGCGGCTGGCTCTCGGAGAGGCGGGAAAGCTCGGCGTCGGCTTCGTTCAGTCGTCGGCCGCAGCCGCCAGCAGGCTCTCCGGCGTAACAAATTTTTCGCGCGGCTTCGGAGGCACCGCCCGCGCGATCTCGGCGGCGTCGATGCGCTTCCAAGCGGCGAAATCGACGACTCGAACGTTGCGTTCGCGCAGGAGCGCATCGATCGCACCAGTTCCGGTTTTACCGCCGGAAGGCGGCGCCGCGGCGAGATCCTCGGCGATCCGTTTCACAAGCACGCCGGCATCGGTACGATTCGTTCCGACGACGCCGCGTGGCCCATGCTTGCACCAACCGGCGGCGTAAACGCCAGGTTCGATGAGGCCCTCATCGTTCGCGAAGCGTCCGCGCTTCTCGTCGAAGGGCACTCCGGGGAGCGGACCGGTGAGATAGCCGATCGCTGCGACCGCCGTGTCGATCGACAACTCGAAGCGTTCGCCGGTCGGTTCGGCGCGACCGCCGACGACGCGCGTGCGTTCGAGTTGCAGTCCGCTCACCCGTTGCTCGCCGAGCAGCGCTACGGGCGCGGCGTTAAACAGAATATGGATACGCATCGGCTTTGGTTCGCCGACGCGTGCGGCGAAGGATCGCAGAATCTCCAAGTTGCGCTGTCGCACCTTCACTTCTTTTTCGGGGATCTCCGGGCCGACCTCCGCGGCAACCGCTGCCGGATCGACGACGATATCGCAGCGCCCCAATTCCCCGAGCTCGGCAAGCTCGATCGGTGTAAAACTCGCTTCGACGGGGCCGCGCCGACCGATGAGATAGAGATCTTGCAGCTGCGCGGCACCGATACGCTCGGCGGCATGCGCGCAGATATCCGAGTCGGCGAGCTCCGCCTGCGTTTTTGCGAGAACGCGGACGACGTCGAGCGCGACATTCCCGTTGCCGATAACGGCGAGCGCTCTCCCGTCGAGGAGCGGATCGAGCTCGCGGTGTCGCGGGTGTCCGTTATACCACCCCACAAACGCGGCAGCTCCGTAGACGCCCGGCAGCTCCTCGCCCGGAATTCCGAGCGGGCGATCGATCTCCGCCCCAACGCTCAGCACGACGACGTCGTAGGCGGCTTTCAATTCGTCGTAGGTCAGGTCGCGGCCGATTTCGACGTTTCCGAAAAATCGCGTTCCTGGGCGAGAGAGCGTGCGCTCGAACGCTCGTGCTACCGCCTTGGTACTCTGGTGATCGGGGGCGATCCCCCCGCGCACGAGACCGTACGGCGTCGGGAGGCGGTCGAAGACGTCGATCTCGACATCGGGCCAAATGCGCGCTAACGCATCGGCAGTATAGAGCCCCGAAGGTCCGCTGCCGACAATGGCGACATGTATGCTCACGGCGCGCTTTTTCCGCCTCTCCCCCGCCCCTCCTTCGTCGAAGATTCTTCAGCACGCTCTCAGAGGATCGGCGTACGCTATCGTCGTCAGATTCGAAGGAGGGCACCATGCAACGAATCCCCGTCATCGCAAATATCTACGGCTACGCAGTCTGCTTGATTGCAGTCGTCGTGTTCTTTGCCGGCACAGCCGGATTCATCGGCGGCGCATTCGGCGCGATCCACCCAACGCCGTTCCACCCCTTCATCACCCGCAACATCCGCATCGAACACGGATCGCGCTTCGGCGGTATGATATGGCACGGGCGCCCGGGCATGCAGCCCGGAGCGATGCCGATGCATTCCGGATCCACTCATCCCGGAATAATGCCGCAACCCGGTCGTCCAACGGCTGCTGGGCACGCATCGATGCTTGCAAACGCGCGCTACGCAGCGGTGCGCCGCATGACGATCGCATTGGCGATGCTCGCGATCGCCGGTATTCTGTTCGCGCGGCATTGGCGATGGCTCCACTCGGGAACCCCTTCGTGACGGAGGCATCCCTCTCAGCCCGATCCGGGTAGGGACGCCGACCCGGCGTCCCTACCCGCGAACCCATCTTCCTCACGCTTTCTCTTCGATTTTGGATCAACGAAGAGGCGGGATAACGAGGGAGAAACGGATGCCGAATCACCAGCAAAACCGGTTCGTGGTGCAGATGCATCAAGCATCTCATCTCCATCCCCGCCCCAACGAACACGACGAGGCCGCCGACGCAACCTTCGATCCTGCGAACTTTCCCGAGTCCGTGAAAACGGGAAGACGCATCGACGAGCTATGATTCCATTCCCCGTTCGGAGGGCGACGTGACGACGCAACCCAAAATCGAGATTCGCGTCGACGATCGCACGCTGGAGCTTTCGCATCTCACGAAACTCTATTTTCCGCGCGAGGGAATCACCAAGGGTGCCGTTGTTGCCTATTATGACGCAATCGCCGAGCACGTAATCGCTCACGGACGCCGGCGACCGCTCACCTTAGAGCGCGCTCCCGATGGAATCGACGGCGAGCAGTTTATCGAGAAAAACATCCCGCGCGGCACTCCGGCTTGGGTTCACCGCATCGCGCTCCCTGCGCTCGGAGGAAGCAAGCGCGTGAGTTACCCGCTCTGCGACGACCGCGCGACGTTGCTCTACTTTGTGAATCTCGGCACGATCGCTTTTCACGGTTGGATCTCGCACGTCGGTAGCCTGACGCGTCCCGATTTTGTCTTTTTCGATCTCGATCCCGGAGAGGGATCTTCCCTTGCGACGCTCGCGCGTGTAGCGCTCGTCCTGCGAGCGGAGATCGAACGCGTCGGCCTCACGGCACTCGTAAAAACATCCGGGGCAAACGGCCTGCACGTCCTCGCGCCACTCAAGGGTCCGCGGAGTTATGCCGCCGTGAAATCGGTGACCTACGACATCGCGCGTCGCGTCGCCGGCGAACGCCCAAAGGACGTAACGCTCGAACGTTCGCTTCGCGAGCGCGATCGACGTGCCGTTTATATCGACTATCGCCAAGTCGGCCGAGGGAAAACGATCGCCCTCCCGTACTCCGTTCGACTGCGGGATGGCGCCCCGGTATCGACCCCACTCCATTGGGGCGAGGTTGAAGAATTTGCCGGGATGAGGCTTCGCGGTCGCCCCGCGGCAACGCTCGCTCGCTTCAATATCACTGCGGTGCGTGCACGCCTCGCACGCCACGGCGACCTCTGGGCGCACTTCGAACGTGACGCGAGGGAGATCGCTCCGACGCTTGCTTCACTTACCTCGGCGCACGAAATGCTTCACGCGACAGGAATAGCACGCCGCGAATAGGTAGCCATGCGACGATGACTACGCGCTCGTTCTCTCGCCGCTTCCTCGCTCCATTTGCGGCGCTGGCCTTCGCGCTTCTCGTCGGGCGAATCACCGACCAGACGACGGGGCAACCGCTCGAAGGACTCCGTGTCTCCGCAGTCGGCCCGACGCGCAGCTCCGTTCGCACCGATGCCGATGGTCGCTACGTGCTGCGCAATTTGCATCCGGGTCGTTACACGATCGTCGTTCGCGGGAAAGGCGTGCCGACGGTGCGCGCCGCTCTCAGGCTGACCGATCGCACGCTAAAAAGAAACTTCGTCGTCTGCAACGTCGCGCTCGATTATAGTTGCGCGAACCCTCCGCAACGTCGATAACCACGCGAGCGAGCGTCGTGACGCCGAGTAGGCGCGGTACGCGCCGTATCGAGGCGCGCAAAAAGTTGGAGCCGTTCGTTCGGAACGGCTCCAGCGGTCTCCCTTGCAAGGTCCAACCGAGGTCAGAGACTGAATAATCCGCTCTGCGTTTGCGACTGTACGGCATACGATGCCGCAATAGTGCTGAGCGCGGAGAGCCCTGTTGTCGTTGACGAAGCAACAGCACTAGGAACCTGTACCCCCCACGCGTCCGTGGACGTACCGGCCGTTGAGGAAGCCGTTGCGCTCCCATCACCGTCGCCGTCGGAGCGACCGTGATGTTTCCCGCGTAGCGATTGTAGATCGCTGCGCAATCTCTGTTGCTGCGTGCTGGAAAGCACGTTCGCAATTTCGTTCTTTACTTGAGAGAACGACAGCCCCTGCGATTGCGCGTTCGAGATAATCGCGGATATCTGCGATTTCTGTTGCGCGCTGAGGTTGACATTGGAGAACGGATTATTCGTCGCAGCTCCCGCAGTCGTACCGCTCGATGGAGCGAGCAACGATTGCCAGAGTGACGACGTGCCGTTTTGAACCGATGAAATCATGTATTTTTCACCTCCTTTCACCTCCAGGTATCGGAGATTCACGACCGATCCCTACTTTTCTGAGAAGATTTTAGGCAAGTTGGGAAGAGCCTGAGATATTTTCGCCGAGCGAGAGGCACGGCGCATAGCGGCACGAACGAGCCACGGGATGAGCATCCGTTCGGCGGCCGTCGCAGCGATCCGCATCCTCCTCGGAATACTCCTGATCGCCGCAGGAGCACTGAAGGTTGGGCATTTCGTCGAACTTGCGGCATCGATTGCCGCTTTTCGGTTGCTTCCGGCAGAGGCAATCGCTCCCATTTCTCTCGCGCTACCGTTTGTTGAGATCTTTGTGGGACTCTATCTCGTCATCGGCCTCTTTACTCGTTGGGCGGCACTCTTTGCGGCCCTGCAATTTGGGCTCTACGGAATCGCCGTTGCATCGGCGGTCCTACGCGGTATCTCCGCCGATTGCGGATGCTTCGGTCCGCACGATCGAGCGACCGCCGATTGGCCGCATGTAGCCTTTGATTTCGGTCTCGCACTTTGCGCCGCCCTCGTCGCACGATTCGCACCTGGCTCGCTCGCTCTCGATCGGAGGATCTCTTCATAATGCAGCGCCGCACGCTTCTCACCTTGAGCATTCTCGCTCTCGCACTCATCGTCATCGTTGCCATTCTCGTGGTGAAGCTCCAACCGACACAGCAGTTACAAAATGCGTCGACTGCGCCGGTCGTCGCGCCCGCGAGCGTCGGTGCGCTTGCGCCGACATTCTCGACCCCCAGCACCCAAGGTGAGTTCGATCTTGCGACGGTGAAGCGACCGGTGCTCCTGGAAGTCTTCGCTACGTGGTGTCCGCACTGCCAGTTTGAGACCGGCGTTTTGGATCGCCTCTACGCGCGCTTCGGCAAGCGGGTTGCGTTCATCGCGATTCCCGGCAGCACCACCGATATGACCGGCACGGGAGCATCGTCGCAGGAAGACGTTCAGGGCTTTATCGATCGATTCCAGGTGCGCTACCCGGTCGCGATGTACGATCCGAGCCTCTCGGTCTCCAAGCTCTATTTACAGGGTGGATACCCAACGATCGCCATAATCGACCGGTCGAAGCATATCGTCTTCCTCAAAAGTGGCCAGAGAACTTTTGGGCCGCTCGCTCGCGCCCTCGAGAAAGTGCTTCGGTAGCGACCTCAAAGAGCGCCATTTCATGTGATTTTCACGAGCTTCACAACGGATTACCAGGCGATACCGTCAGAATGAGCCTGGAGGATCATCGACAATGTCATCTAGCTCGCTACCGCACCCCTGGGGATACGATGCGCTCGCCCGTTGGGCTCCGAGAGTTCCGAGATGGCAATTGCTCGTCGGCGCCGCGGCATCGATTGTCGTCCTCGCCCTTGCCGTGATCTTCGCCATCGAGCGAGCGCGCCCAGGGGTCGCCTATACGACCGCTCCGGTCGTCGTTCAGACGCTCACCCAGAGCGTTACGGCCTCGGGTACGGTGAATCCGCAAAACAGCATCTCTGTCGGTACCCAAGTCTCGGGAACGATCGCATCGATCGACGTCGATTTCAACAGTAAAGTGACGAAGGGCGAGGTACTCGCTCGAATCGATCCCAGCACGTTTCAAGCGCAACTCGATCAGGCGCAGGCGAGCCTCGCGCAAGCGCAGGCCCAAGCCGCGGCAGCGGGCTCTACCGCGTTAGGCGGCCTCAGCAGCGTGACGATTGCCACCGCGAATAACGCGGCACAGGACGCAGCGATTACCGCAGCGCAAGCCAATATCGCAAAAGCCCAATCCGCGCTCGTCCTCGCACAACTCCAAGAGAAGCGCGATGCCTCGCTCTCCGCGCAGGGATATCTCGCACAGAGCCAACTCGATGCCGACCGGTCGACGACGGCACAGGACCAGGCGGCGCTCGCAGCGGCGCAGGCCGCGTTCGCACAAGCACGCGCGCAAGCACAGGCGAGTACCGCAACGATCGCCCTGAGTTCTTCGAACGCACAAGGGCAAAACGCAAGCGCGCAGGCGGCCGCGGCGGCGGTCCAATTAGCGCAGGCCTCCGTGCAACAGGATCGCTTGAACCTCTCGCACACCGTCATCACCTCACCGGTCAACGGCACCGTCATTGCTCGCGCCGTTTCGGTCGGGCAGACGGTGGCGGCCTCTTTCAGCACGCCGACGCTCTTTACCATCGCACAAAATTTGCAAAAAATGGAAGTCGACATTAACGTCGGCGAACCGGATATCGGTCACGTCCGTGCCGGAGATA
>JABEUW010000057.1 GCA_013043945.1 Vulcanimicrobiota bacterium
CGGAAAAAGAAGAGCGAGAGTTCGCCGATCGATACGGGCAAGAAGCTCGAAACCATCGAGATTCCCGACCTCCTGACGGTTCAGGAACTCGCGACCTCGATGATCGTGCCGGCGAAAGACGTCATCACCGAACTCATCAAGATGGGGACGATGGCGACGATCAATCAGAATATTCCGGCCGACGTCGCGACCGCGGTCGCGAAGAAGTTCGGTTTTAACGCCGTCGTGAAAGAGGCCGGCGAAGAAGTGACGGTCGAGCAAGAAGAGGATCGTCCGGAGATGATGACGCCGCGCCCGCCGGTCGTTACCGTGCTCGGCCACGTCGACCACGGGAAAACCTCGTTGCTCGATAAAATTCGGCGTGCCGATGTCGCGGCGGGCGAAGCCGGCGGCATCACGCAGAAAATCGGCGCCTACACGGTCGAACACAACGACCGGAAGATCACGTTTATCGATACGCCGGGCCACGAAGCGTTCACCGCGATGCGCGCGCGCGGAGCGCGCGTCACCGATGTCGCGATTCTGGTCGTCGCCGCCGACGACGGCGTCATGCCGCAGACGCGCGAGGCGATCAACCACGCGCAGGCGGCGGGCGTCCCGATCGTCGTCGCGATCAATAAGATCGACAAGGGCGATGCCCAACCCGACCGCGTGAAGCAGCAGCTCTCCGAGCTCGGCTTGCAGCCGGTCGACTGGGGCGGCAAAACCGAGATGGTGCCGGTCTCCGCGCGAACGGGCGAGGGGATCGACCATCTTCTCGAGACCGTGCTGCTCGAAGCCGATATTCGCGATCTCAAGGCCAACAAGAACCGTCGTGCCGGCGGCGTCGTCATCGAGTCTTCGCTCGATCGCGGCCGCGGCGCGGTGGCGACCGTGCTCGTGCAGACCGGTACGTTGCGCGTCGGCGATATCGTCGTGGTCGGCGGTACCTTCGGTAAAGTCCGCGCGCTCATTGACGACAAAGGCCGTCAGGTGAAAAAGGCCGGGCCCTCGATTCCGGTGGAAGTGATGGGGCTCCAAGATATCCCCTCGGCGGGCGACACGCTGGTGGTCGTTAGCGACGAACGCGTCGCCCGCGAAGCCGCCGACAAGCGGAAGTCGCGCCGCCGCGACGTTCGCATCGCGGCGACGACGACGCAGAAAGTCTCGCTCGAGACCTTCATGTCGATGCCGACCGAGGGCAAGAAGACGCTCAACATCATCGTGAAGGCCGACGGCCAAGGATCGGTGGAGGCCCTGCGCGCGCGCATGGAATCGCTCTCCAACGACGATGTCGAGATTCGCGTCATTCACGGCGGCGTCGGTGCGATTACGCCGAACGACGTCAACCTCGCGAGCGCCTCGAACGCCGTGTTGATCGGCTTCAACGTTCGCCCTGACGAAACGGCGAAACGCCTGGCCGACAACGAAAGCGTCGATCTTCGCTTTTACCAGGTCATCTACGATATCGAAGACGATCTGAAGAAGGCGATGCGCGGAATGCTCGCGCCGGTGGTGCGTGAAGTAACGCTCGGCCACGCAGAAGTTCGGCAGATCTTCAAGGTCAGCAAAGTCGGTACGATCGCGGGCTGCTACGTGCGCGACGGCAAGATTCTGCGGAACTCGAAGATCCGCGTTCTGCGCGACGGAACGGTCGTCTTTACTGGTGAGATCGAGAGCCTGCGACGCATCAAGGATGACGTCCGTGAAGTCGCCGAGGGCTTTGAGTGCGGCATTCAAGTCGCGCGCTTTAGCGACCTCAAAGATGGCGACGTCATCGAGTCCTTTACCACCGAACAGGTCGCGGCCGAACTCGTCGGGGCCTCGTAAGGCCGCCGCGTGAAGGCCCAACGCTTAGCTCGGATCGATCACGAAATCCAGCGTATACTGAGTATCTTAATCACGCAAGAGCTGAAAGATCCCCGGTTGGGCTTCACGACGGTGACGCGCGCGGAAGTGACCGATGATCTTCGATTCTGCAAGGTTCACGTCTCGGTGATCGGCGATCGCCATGCGGCACGGCAGACGCTCGATGCGCTCGAGAATGCGAAGGGTTTTCTGCGCGGGGAGCTCGGGCATCGTATCGATCTCCGCTACACTCCGGAGTTGCTCTTCGAGGAAGATCGTTCGGTCGAACGCGCGATCGAGCTCGCTCGCACGATGCGCGAAGACGCGATGCGTCGCGCGCCGGCCCCGCCCGTTGAGGAGAGCCAGGATGCACGCACAAACGAAGACGGATGACCTCGCACAGGTCGTAGTCGAGTTACGTCGTCGCGAAGCGTTCGTCATGGTGAGCCACGTGAAGCCCGATGGGGATACCCTGGGCGCCGGGCTCGCGTTGGGCCTGGCATTGAAACAGCTCGGGAAACGGGTCGCGTATTTTCAGCAAGATCCGGTGCCGCGCAACCTGCGTTTTCTTCCCGATTCGGAGTTCGTGGCGCGCGCGTTGCCGCCCGATTTTCCTCCGGACGCCCTCTTCGTGTTCTGCGATATGAGCGATCCGGCTCGGGCGGGCGAGTTTCTTCCGCCGTTAACGCGCGAGAATATGCTCGATATCGACCATCATCTCGGGAACGCGCACTTCGGCGCCTACAACTTGGTGATTCCGGAGGAGACCTCGACCGGCACGGTAGTGGTGCGAATCTTGCGCGCACTCTCGATCCCGATCGACGCACGGATCGCCACCTGTATCCTGACGACGATCATGACCGATACCGGCGGTTTCATGCACAGCAATACGACGCCGCAGACGCTCGAGCTCTCTGCAGAACTCATGCGAGCGGGCGCCGATAAAGAGCGCATCACCGATGAGATATTCGGCAACAAACGCATTGCGGCGATTCGGTTGCTCGGTGAAGTGCTTGCGGTGATGCGTTTTTCGAGCGAAGGGCGCTATTGTTATTCGTATATCGACGAACCGATGTTGGCGCGTACCGGCGCCGATGGTGAAGATAGCGAGGATCTCGTCAACGTGTTGTTGCGCGTCGAAGGCGTGCACGCCGCCGCGCTCTTCAAGGCCTTCGATGGGGAGATTCGCGTGAGCTTACGCTCCGACGGCTCGGTCAACGTACAGCAAGCAGCCGCGCATTTAGGCGGCGGCGGGCATTATCGTGCCTCGGGGCTCACGTACCCGGGCCCGCTTCCCGAGGCCTTTGCAGCGGTGGAGACCGCCTTGCTGCACGAGGGTCTGGCGACGACCTCGCTCGCCTAGCCTGACGTACGACCGTAAGAAACGATGCGTCCCTCTTCCTCGATGATGGGTTTCGTCAACGTCTGTAAGCCTGCCGGGCCGACATCGACGCAGATCGTCACGCGCGTGCGACGCATTTTTAGCACCTATTCCGAGCAACGCGATCTCGCTGCGGGGCATCTCGGAACGCTCGATCCGCAGGCCGCCGGCGTGTTGCCGATCGCAATCGGGAAGGCGACGCGGTTGATTCCGCTCCTCGAAGATCGTCGCAAATGTTACGCGCTGACCCTCGTCCTCGGGCATTCAACCACCACGCAGGATGCGCTCGGCGAAATCGTCGAGAGCGCCCCCGTTCCCGAAGATATTGTGCGCCGCATCGAAGAAGCACTCCCCGCATTTTCCGGGCGGATCGAACAGATTCCGCCGATGTTCTCGGCGTTGCATTACGGCGGGAAACGCCTCTACGATCTCGCTCGCGCCGGCATAACCGTCGAACGAAAAGCGCGCACGATCTCGATCTACGATCTCTCGATTCTCGGCTTCGAAGCGCCCAATACCGTGCGCATGCGCGTCGCGTGCAGCGAGGGGACCTACGTTCGCACCCTCTGCGCCGATCTCGGCGCCGCCGTCGGCGTGCCCGCCCATATGGGCGCGCTCGTTCGCGAAGCATCGGGGCCCTTTTTACTCGCCGAAGCGCTGACGCTCGAAGAGATTGCGGAATCGCCGGAGGCGGCACTGCTCGCCCCCGATCGGATCGTTCCGTTTCCCACCGTCGTCCTCGATCTCCGCGCATCGGCGGATTTTCGCGCCGGGCGGACGGTGGCGATGGCGGAGAGCGTCGGCGTCGGCGAAGCGCACGGCGTCATGCTCGCGCCGCGCAAGGTCTTCGTGTGAAGATCTACCATACG
>JABEUW010000058.1 GCA_013043945.1 Vulcanimicrobiota bacterium
CGCCGCGCCGCGCATCTCGCCTTCCTCGTTGATGGTGAGCGATTTCCCGGAGCGCCTCACGACCGACGGCGTGCTCTTCACTGCAGATCTCCATCGGCAAGCGCCTTCGCGCTTTCTCTATTTCCACTATAACCCGCCGCATTCGATCGCGCGCCGCATCGTTTTGCGTGCGACCAACACCTCGCCCGAACCCGCGCTGCTGCAATTTATCGATGGACGCGGCGGACCGAGCCCGAACGAAATGGAGGCGGGGCATCTCTCGACGAAACGCTTCCTCGTTCACCTCGTCGCCAACGAAGGGAAGATCGTTCAGATTCCCGGGTATGGTAGCGTGAATCTCGCCGAGCAAGATCTCCCCGCGAGCGCAATCGTGAGCGACCTGCTGCAATTGCGCGTGCTCAACGGCGGATTGATTCACTTGATGCTCTTCGCGCAGAGGGCGACCGATAACCCCGATACCGCTCCACGGAGCGATACGCTCTTGGTAGGCCACCACGCACACGCGCGCGGCATCTACTCGATTCCCGAGTTCACCTATTCGACGCAGTGGAGCGTTGAAGATCCGTACCTCGAACTCGCGGTCGGGCAAGTGCCGCTCCCGAACGATCTCGTCGGCCAGGCGCTCTCCGGCGATTACGGCGTCCTTCAGAATTTTGAGATCAACGTCGTGAACCCCACGCGCCGAGCGCAAACGATCGCGATCTACGAAAATCCGCGCGGGGGGAGTGCGACCGGGACCTACCTGATCGATCGCGTCTTGGTGCAATCGCATCAGGTGCGCGCCTTCACGCGTTATAAGCTGCGCAGTTACGTCGTTCCGGCGCGCGGCTTTCTGCGCATCCACATCACGACGATCCCCGATGCCGGATCGAGTTTTCCCGTTCGCCTCATCCTCGCGCCCGACGATGGCAGCGTCCCGGCGGGTGCACCGGGCTCGCCGGTTTACGTCGAAGCGATTCGATAGATCTCGGCGGTAGCACTCGCGGCGCGACGCCAGGAAAAGCGTTCGATCGCCGCGGCACGCTCCGCCGCAGCCGCACTCCGAGCGCGTTCGGGATCGGCGAAGACCCGCGCCAATGCCTCGCTCCAAGCCGAAACGTCGTCGGCGTCGATGCGCGGCACGCTCTCGCCGGCAATCTCATCGAGCGAGGATCCGCGCGCGGCGATCGCGGGTAGCCCGGCACAACACGCCTGCGCGAGCGGCAAGCCAAAACCTTCGTAGCGTGAAGGCATCGCCAAAACAGTACTCGTTGCGTAGAGATCCAACAATGCACTCCGCCCCACGTAGCCGCGAAACTCGAGCCGATCCTCAACGCCGAGTTCGCGCGCGATCGCCGCGCACGCATCGCGATACGGCGTACTTGGCCCTACCGAGATGGCCCGCACGCCGGGTAACGATGGGAGCGCGCGAATCACCACCTCGAGGTTCTTTCGCGCCTCGACCGTTCCGACCGCCAGAATCGTCGCCTCGTCGCCACTTCCGATCTGCAAACGCGCAAACTCGTCGGCAACGCCGAGCGGAATGACGTGCACGCGCCGTTCGTCGAGCCCGGGATGCAATTCGAGAATCTCGCGTGCCGAGAACGCCGAGACGGTAACGATCTCGCGAGCGCGCTCCGCCAAGCGCTTCATGAGCGCACCGAAGTAGGCACGCGCGTAAAACCGCGTGTGCCCTTGAACGCGCAGCCACGCAGCATCGTGCAACGTCAGCACGATCGGCAGTTTCGAAAATGCCGGCATCGTTCCGGAGGTACAGTGCAAAATCGTCGCATGCGAGCGCGCCGCTGCGATCGGCAAGAGCACTTGATCCCAATACGCTCGCCGATCGAAGCGCCATGGATCGAGGCCTGGAGCGCTCAACGGAACCACGTCCATACCGGGAAGCTCGCGTAACGCCCGCTCGAGTTCGCGTGCGTACTCGCCGATGCCGGTAGCGCTACCGATCGTCGGCTGCGCGTCGAACGCCACCCTCACGGGCGTTCGCGCGCGGCGAGCCTGCGCGCCAGCGTGCGCGCGCTCCCGGCGGTCGGCCCATAGCGCAGCGCGGTCGCTAGGTAGCGGTGTGCTGCGGTGAGATCGCCTTCGCGCAACGCGATGCTTCCTAAACCCGACCAACCGTCGGGGCTCGCCGGATTGAGGGTGACGACGCGCCGATACCAGCGCCGCGCGCGAGCATTATCGCTCGTGCGATAGTAATAGGCGGCGAGCGCCAGCGCATAGGTATTGTCGTAGGGCGCCATGCGCGCCGCAGCGAGAAATGCGCGGTGGGCGCGCGGATTCCAACGTGCCGGGCGATGCCCGTGATAGACGGCGTTCGTCGCGAGCATTCCGCACCGCCAGTCGGTGTTGGCGAGCGCGTCGGGGTGCGTCGTCGTCGTCGCCAGGCGATCGCGCAGGCGAACTGCGAGCGCGTAGGCGGCGCGCGGATGGGTTGCCATCGCATCGATACGGGCGCGCAAGCGCGGCAGATCGAGCCCGGCGAGTTCGTATTCGATCGCCGCTCCTTCGTCGCGGCGTGCCCGTTCGATCGATGCAAACAATGCGTCGCGCGCTCCACCCGCCGGCAGCGTTACCGCGTACGCCCTCGCCATCGCCGTATCGCCGCGCCGCAATTCTTCGCGCCCGAGTTCGCGAGCGACGAAGGGCGCGGGGGCGATGCGATCGATCGTGCGGTAAATAGCGGTGCCCCACGCTCTCGGTACGGCGCGTGGAAGCGAGGCTGGCACTGCGGCGCGAGCGAAGAGCGCATCGGAGCCGAGTTGTACGACTCCAAGCAACGCGACGGCTGCAATGGCGACGGCGAGGAGCGCTCGTGCGATCAGAATTTAATCGTGAGATCGACGCCGGCGCGCAATTGCGTCTCGTTCGGCGTCAATTGAAGATTATCGTTGAAACGGTATTGACGTGCGTGGAAGGTGAGCGTCGCCGGCGCGTGCGGCAGCGTGTACGTCAATTTCCCGAAGTAGCGGCTATCGCTCCCCGAGAGCGTTGTCGGAGAGAGCGAGCCATACGTGCCGACCATCGTTCCGCTGCGGTAGCCCACGCCCACGGTGAATCGCGGCGAAACCGGCACCGCAAGGCTCGCACCGATACTCGAACTGGTGAGGTTGTTGAACGCTGCAGGCGGAAGCACGAGCCGACTGACGCCGTCAAAGCCGAGGGTTGGGTCGAGCGTCGGCGACGGATTCTCCGAGGAGATCAATCCACGCGAACGATGTTCGAAGCGGCTCGAAAGGCCGAGCGTTACCGTGCGTCCGCCGGTGTGCAGCAAAATATTCGTCGTGCCGCCAAGCACTTGGTCGTTCGCCGGCGGCAACGGCATCAAAAGACCATTCTGAGAGGGTTGCGTCGTCTCCAACTGGACCGTTGTCTTCGCACCGCGCAGCGCGCCTAAGAGGCGCCCGAGGAGATTCGGCCGTTGTTGCGGTTGCTGAAAGGCCGGGCGCTGCGAGGGATCGCCGAAATTGAAATGGAGCGGCGCGGGCGAGGCTTGGTCGAAACTCTCGCCGACCGTCACCGGTAGCGGCGTGCGAAAGCGCGCCGTGCCGACGCTGACAAGCCGAATCGGCGCGACCGCGGCGCCATATCGCACGCCGTCGGCGATCTTCGGTGCCTGCACGGCGAACGAGAGGGCGGTCAGAAGGTCGGGAACGATCGATGGAGCGGCGGGCGCATCGGCGACGGCCCCGGGAAGCTGCGGCAGCAGGCTCAACCCGCGCAGCGCCCCCGGCACGCTCTGGGCGGTTGCGGAGTCGGAGAGGTGGAAGACCTGGGCGCCAAGGTGAAGCCCTTGTGCGGAGGCAGAGGCAAAGCAGAGTACCCCTGCGAGCACTCCCGCGAAGATCCCTTGTAGGCCCTTCACTTCTACCAGCCTCCGATTGTGCGGGCGAAAACAGCCCGTGGACTACTATTATCGGTCGTTCGAGCTACACCCTACAGCTTTAACGGGCGGAGCGCTCCTGAAGTTTCCGCTCGAAGCGCCGAGCGATCAATTCGGCGGCAAAATCGTCGATCGGCTGCGGCGGCGTCAGCATGCCGCGCGGGACGAGCCGGCGCCAGCCACGTGGAGGATAGCTCTCAAAATAGAGCTTCCGGGCTTCGAGGGTGGTGCTCGTTTCGTCGACCCGCTCGCAGGGAAGCCCGAGCGTTGCGAGCTGCTCGATAATCTCGCCGCCACGAGTCCCGCCGCCGACCGCGATCGCCTCGATCCCATAGCGCTCGACCAGCGTGCGAATCTCCTCGAGCAAACCCTCGGGCCGAAGGATCGCTCGGTAGGGAACCTCGCCTCCATCTCTCAGGACGGCGATGCCGATCTTGCGCGAACCTGGGTCGACGCCGAGTAACGTCACGGGAGCGAACTTTGCCCCGGTTGCAAGAGCGTCACCACGATCGGAATCCGCCCTTCCTGGAGATAGGTGTGCGGATAGATATCGGTTGCCGCCCAGGCGACGAGCAGATAGGTACCGTGCCCGCTCTTGAGGAGCTGCTGCATGCGCGAGAGCGAGGGGTAGACGCTCACCGGCGTAATGTTGGCGACGAGCGCCGATGAAAGGCCGCGATTTTGCAGCACCTGTGCGACCGCGTTGCTCAGCTGCCGAATGCTTAAATTCACGTTCACGTTGCGGCCGGCATCGATTTTAAATTCGACGATCTGCGTCTTCGCCGGATAGACCAAGGTGTCGGGAACCGAATCGAGGCTGAGGTCGATGCGATCGTTCACGAAGAGGTTGCGATGCGCGACGGCAATGAGCAGCACGTTGGCGCGCCCGTTGAGGAATCCGAGTTGGGGGCTACTCGCCGTGGCGTTCAAGCGCTCGTAGGTTCCCTTGGGAACGCGGGCCGGTTTCAATCCGAACGGCACGTAGGTTTGGTTGACGAACTTTACGGTGTCGTCGAAGAACGCTTGCATGATCTCCTTGCGGCGCGCCAGGTCGGAGCCCTGCGGAATCGTTGCGTAAAAATCGGTCATCAGGCTGTCGACGCCAACGACCAGCCGCCCGGTGTTGACCTTCTTCCCGAGTTCGCGTTCGCGCTGCTGCAACGTCGAAATCTCGCGATTCACCGAGGCCAACTTAAAGAACGCCGTTTGAACGTCGCGCGAGGCGAGCAGGGCGACGCTGACCACCGCTAAAGCGATGAGCATGCCCGTGGCGACCGCAACGATCGTCGAAGTATAGCGAGGGCGAATATTAAAGAGCGTGAGCCGCTTGCGACCGACTTGGTGGCCGACGCGGTCGCCGACGTACGAGATGCCGCCCGCCAGCAAAACGATGCCGAGGATCAGGAGCGAGCCCCGCAGATCGTCGATAAAATTCATCGCGCTACACCGCCGCTATCCGCGAGAGGCGCCACAGGCCGAGGCTGGTGAAGAGCGCGTTGGGCATCCATACTAAGAGCGGGGCGATAACGATAAAATTCTGAGCGAGGTACGAAAAGATCGTGAGCACGACGTAGTAAATAAAAGCGATCGCTACGGCGAGCCCGAATCCCAAACTTGCGCCGCCTCCGCCTCCGCGTAACGCGCGAATGCCGAATGGAATCGCCATAAGAACGAAGACGAAGCAAGCGAACGGGCGCGCCAATTGCTCGTGAAACGCTACGAGGTATTTTCGCAGTCCGTTGCCGGAGAGTTGCCCGGTGCGAATGAGCGCCGCGATCTGCCGCCGACTCATTGCGTCGGGGTCGTTATGAGTGAGGCGCTCGACGATATCGGCGGGTTGCTCGCCGATCGCGATCTCTTGTTGCGCAACGTGCGGTTCCGAAAGAGTAACGCCGTTTGCATCGAAGCGATAGGCGCTGACATCGTTGAGCAGCCAGTTATTCGCCTGGAAATCGGCGCGTTTGGCGAAGACGATTTGTACCGGCGTATTCGAGGCGTCGTACTGCACCAGGGTCACGTTGAGCAGCGCTTGCGAGTGCGGCTCGTACCCGGTGGCGATGGTGACTTGGCGCCCGCCGCCGGGGAGCGGAGCCGAAACGGTGAGATCTTGGTTGAACGCGCTGGTGTGGCTGATCGCCTTATCTTCGATCGCGGTGACCTGCGAGGCCGCATAGGGCACGACGTTCTCCTGAACGATAAAATCGATAAGCGAGACGACGAGCCCGGCGATCAGGAGGGCGCTAACGATGCGCACGAGCGAGATCCCCCCGGCCTTCATTGCCGTAATTTCACTATCGGCCGAGAGCCGTTGAATCGCCAACAACGTACCTAGCAGCAGCGCCATCGGGATAACGAGAACGACCATGCCCGGAATCTGCCACATGAAAATCGCGATCGCGGCACCGAGCGGTGCGTGGTCGTTGCTGACGAGGCGGCCGAGCGCGAGAATTTGGGTTGCCGCGAAGATGAGCCAGAACGCCGAGAGCCCGAAACCGAACGGGCCAGCGAGCTCGAGCAGAACGTATCGGTCGAGAATCGTCCGGCATGCGAGCGTACGAATCACAGGCGAAAACTCTCGCCGAGATAGAATTTTCGCGCGGTCGGCGAATCGAGAACGTCTTGCGCGCTTCCCTCGACCTCGATCCTCCCATTATTGAGAATGTATGCGCGGTCGACGATGGCGAGCGTTTCGCGCACCTGATGGTCGGTGATGAGAATGCCGAGTCCGCGATCGCGCAGCTGACGGATCATCACTTGGATGTCGGCGACGGCGATGGGATCGATACCGGTAAAGGGTTCGTCGAGCAGCAAGAACGCCGGGTCGGTCGCGAGCGCTCGCGCGATCTCGACGCGACGGCGCTCGCCGCCGGAGAGCGATTCCCCGCGCGCGTCGACAAAGCGCTGCAAACCGAACTCTTCGAGCAACGGCATGAGGCGCCGCTCTCGTTCTTCGTAGCTCACGCCGCGCTGTTGCCAGATGAGGCGAATGTTGTCGCCGACGGAGAGTTTACGAAAAATCGAGTTCTCTTGCGCGAGGTAGCCGATGCCGCTGCGCGCGCGCTGATACATCGGCGCGTGCGTGAGATCGATCTCTTCGACTCCGTTGTCGAGCACGACGCTACCGCTATCGGGCTTGACCAATCCGACGACCATGTAAAACGTGGTGGTCTTGCCGGCGCCGTTGGGACCGAGCAAGCCAACGACCTCGCCGGTACCGACATCGGCACTAACGTTATCCACGACCGTGCGATCGCCGTAGCGTTTTACAAGGCCGCGTAATTCGATCTTTCGGTCGTTCATTCTATTCTCACCTTGGAGAGCGCGATATCGGCATCGACGGTCCGGCCGACCGCGTCCATTCCGCGTTCGCCGTACACGTGAACGTCACCGCTGCCGTGGAGCGACTGGGCACCGCGCCGGTAGATCAACGTTTGACAGGTCAGCCGTACCCCCGCCTTGTTCTCGGCGCGAACGCCGCCGGTCATCTCGATCGAGCCATCGCGTTCGTCGACGATCGCGTGCGGCGACGTGGCAACGAGCGTCGAGCCGTCGCGAGCGGTGAAGGTGACGCGGACGTCGCTGAGGCCCACGCGCGCATCGCTCGCCGCGCCGATGCTGTGGATCGTCCGTGCGAGAAGCTCGTACTCCCGCGTGTTGTTGCGGCGCGTCTGCACGATGCGAATCGGCCGCTTAGCGCTGCCGACGGCTCGCACGGTGAGCGAGGGTAAGCCCGGGGAATGCGTCGGGCTCGGGCTCGGGGCGCCGCCGTGCGGCGGCTGCGGCGAGGAGCACGCCGCCAGCCCAAGGAGCGCGAGCATCAGCGATGCGCGCTTCACGACGATTCACCCAACCCAAAGCGAGCGCTCGCTAGGGCGAGCGCCATCGTGGGCAACCAGAGTCCGAAGAGGACCAACGTCGAGGTGTCGATGATGCCCTGCACGAGCGTTCCAATGAGTCCGGCGACGATCGCGCCGGAGAGGATGCGTGCCTGCGGCTCGGCTGTCGCAAAGCGTCGCATCCATTCACGCCCAAAACGCACCCACGCCGCAAGCATTGCCAGCAAGCCGATGATTCCGGTCTCGGCGAGCAGCGTTAGGTAGAGATCGTGTGCGTGATAGGCAACTGCATCGCCGTCGGGGAGGCGCAGATGCGCGTAGATCGTGCCGAACGTGAACGGCCCACTTCCCGTGAGCGGAAAGCGGCGCACGATTCCCAATGCCGTCTGCCAGATCGAGAGGCGCGTGTAGTTCTCGCTCGGATCGTGGTGAGCGTTGAAGGCGAGCGCAACGGCGAGGGCGGTGAACGCGGCGATTGCAATGGCGAGGGTGCGTTGCCGACGCCGGTCGCGCACGACGAGCAGCAGGTAGGCGATCCCCGAGCAGCCCGCCGCTACCCAGCCGGTTCGCGAAAAGCTCAACGCCAATGCGATAATGCCGCTCGCCGCAGCGAACGCCGCGAGCGCTCGCAACCACCTTTGCTGCGAGATTGAAGCGACGGCGAGGGCGATAGGAACGATAACGAGCACGTAGCCGGCGAGTTCGCCCGGAAGGATGAAGCTCCCCACCGCACGGCCATGCTGGGCGGCGTAGATCGCTGCCGGGCGGTGGAGCAGCACCGCAGTAATCGCGACGACGAAGGCGAGCGATGCCGCGCCCAATAGCGCGGCGAACATCATCGTCGCGCCACCACGTTCGCCGTAACTGGCATTAATGCCGACGTGCCAGAGGATTCCCAGCAAAAAAATTGCAAGAAACACGATGCCGTAGAGCGGTGCGAAACCTAAGGCCGCCGCGAGCAGCGCCGCGCCGAGCCATACTGAGAGCGGCAGCAGCATCGGTTGCTCGACGCGCCGTACGAAAATGAGGAGCGCGCCAGCGAACCCCCCGAGCACGCACATTGCGGCGAGCATCGCAATTGCCACGCCGTGGGGGATCATCGATATTCCCGGAATGCTCGCGGGCGTCAGCGTGATAAAGGACGGGAAGAGCGGCAAGCAGGCAAACGCCGTCGCCGATGCGATGGCGAGCGCGCGAATCAGCGAAGACTGAGACATGCCGCAGCCCTCTCGGCGATTCGCCGCGCCGCACCGGGTTCGCCCATACGTTCCCGTCCGACCTCACCCATTTTTTTGCGTCGCTCTCCGTCGGCGAGCAGTGCGGCGAGCCGTTCGCCCGCCTCGTTGGGATCGCTCGGCAGCATCAGCATGGCCTCGCCAAGCAGCGCGCGCTGACGCATACGATACCACCGCTCGGCGCGCGTGCGCCCATCGTCGACCGCGGCGACCGCGATCCCCGCTGCGGCAGCGGCTTCGTTCGCCGTCCCCGCCTGCCCGAGGACGAGCGCGGCATGCGCGAGCAGTCCACCGACGCCGCCGCGCCATAGCAAAATGCGCGCGTCGGCGCGCACGAGTTGCGCGCGGCCATCGCGATCGCCACGCTC
>JABEUW010000059.1 GCA_013043945.1 Vulcanimicrobiota bacterium
AACCCAACGATGTCAGCTTCGCGGCGATCGGGATGGCGCGCACCGATGGGTATCAGATGGGCGACGTCACGATTCAAGGCGTGCGCGCCTACGATCCCAGCACCGCGCAATGGGTGAGCCCCGACGCCTACGCCGGTACCACCACCGATCCCGGCTCGCAGAAACCATTCATGTGGAACGGCAATAATCCGGTTGCGTACGGCGATCCGAGTGGATACGATGCGACGACATGGGAGGCTTTGAGCGGAGCAACCGGCGAGGGGGCGTGCGTGGTAGCCGAACCATGCGGACTGTTCGTGACGCTGGGAATCGTCGTAGCCGTGGGTATAGCAGATGTTACGTCACGGCCCGTTCAACCGTCGGCAAAGAATGAATCCAAACCACGCGGCCCGGATAGTTGGCCGCAGCTCACCAAAGAAAATCTGCCAAGTTCGTACAAACCGCCAAAACGGAAGGGGCAACCGGATACTCCACGTTGGGGGAGGAACGGTAAAGGCGAGGAAGGCTGGATAGACCGGAAGGGCAATATTTGGCAGGAGCCCAAGCCGGGGGAAAGACATGGCGCGCCGCATTGGGATGTCCAGTATAAGGACGGCACCCATGACAATGTCGATGCCAAAATTCCAGTTATTCTATAAACGCGGTGATCCTAATGTATTATGCGAAGAACGAATATGAAAGCTAAACGAGCCCATAAGGGCGGAGTGCCAACCACTAAACGAGCATACATCGTGAAATTTTGTATCGATGACGAAGAATGGGACTTGCGTGCGTTTACAAGGTACGAAGATGCAGCCGTCGCCCGCGACCTGTGGGAAAATATTGACGCATTTCGGGAGAAGTTGTTAGCGCAACAACCTGCGATAGATAAAGATCGCATTTCGATGGATGCAGACATTCTTGCGGGGAAGGCGGCCTATTCAGGAACGATGATTTACGAGGTGGATATAAATGGTCGCGAGGAGGTGAAAATCGATTCGCTCCTTGAGACAATGCGACTGCAGATAAGAGAAGGGAAACGGATCCTAGTTACGCGCTCGGATAAAAAAGAAGCATTGCTTTCATTATTGCGCGCAACAGAATGGCCGATTTGGAGCAACATGTTGGCGAGTGCTCTGCAAATTGGCGTTGACGAGACCTTCGAGTTGCTCGAAGAATGCAAGAAAGAGACGCCGCTCACATATAGACGAACCGTTGGGGTACAAAACGGCTGGACGATCGTTCGAGTGCGCACTGGACATCCGCCGGAGTTACGTAGAAGGCGGAAGCGAACTTCTTTAAGAGAACAATCAGAAAAACGCTGAACCGTTCGCTCGTGCGTTGAAGCCGGCTCGCTTCCATCGACGATCGCCGCTTAGCATCGAGGCGGTGGCCCAGAAGCAGGGCGCAGGAGCCGCCGCCGCTCAGCTCCCGGCCTCGCCGCTAACGCGAAACACGTACTTGACGATAAAGCGGTGGAGCGTCGTTCCCGCCGCCGGCGTACCGTAGTTGAGATAGAGGTCGCCGTGGGGGAAGGTTCGATGGTAGGCGAACGCGATGTTCGTGCCGACTTGCGTGGCAAAGCCCCCATATCCGTTGATCGATCGCAGCGACGCGGTCAGGTTCGACCGGCGCGTGAGGTTCGCGCCGACCGTCACGCGGCGCAACCACTGCGAGTTCGGCGTTCCCATCAGAAGGTCGCGCTCGAAGGTGCCATCGTATTCGAGCGAGAGCGTAAAGAGACGCCCGAGCGGTCGCGAGGTGACGAGCGAATATTGGTGGAGATACGCGCTCCCGAACGTTCCCCACGAAAGCGTCCCATCGGTCGGCGTGCTCGATCCGTCGAGGTATCCCACCGGCAGCACCATCGCGTTATATTGCTGGGTATCGCCGCCGGCATAGCACGGAAAGCCGCCGAATCCCGTGGTGCCGATAATCGGACCGCTGCATCCTGGGCCGGCAAAGACGTCGTAGGAGCGGAGCTCGCTGATATTCGGGCCGAGCCCGTTCACCGAGAGCCCGAACTTCGTCGTGACATTGAGGCCGAGGCCGAAATCGGCTTGATGCACCGCACCCGAGGCATCGAGATAACGGTCGGCGTTAAGAAAGAGTCCGAGGTGCCGTAATCCCTTCGTCGGACCGCTAAGAAACGTGAACGCATTGAGCCCGCGAACGTCGGCATCGTTGAGGAAGCCATCGATGGGATCGTAGGTCGGCGAGATATCTTGATACCCCAGATTGACTTCGTAGTTCGGCCTATGCACGTCGACGAAGGCGTTGCTTGCATGCGCGATGCCGTTCGGGAGCCAGGTTCCTCGCTCGAACGAGTGGTCGACCGCCCATACGAATCCGGTGCGCGGATTGCGCCCCCCGGTCCCCAACTGCACCGTTGCATCGCTCCCGGCGATACTGTGGTGCGCGAGCACGCCGTTCGCCCACCAGAGAAAGCTGCGATCGGGGAGCGCGTGCTTGATGCCGAATGCCGTATCGTCGATGGTATCGCCGGTGAGTTGGTTATACCCGCGAAAGGAAAGCACGCCGAGTTGCTGCAGTCCGTAGGTTCCCTCCACTTTTGCGCCACGGTCGAACGCACCGATACCCGGCGAATAGAACGTCTCGATGTTGCTGCCGCCCGCATCGTTATTGATAAACGAGGCACCCTGGGCGAAGAAGGGGCGATACTCGTTGAGATTCCGGCGAAACTCTTGCGGTGCGATCGTCTGCTGGTCGACCTCGACGTTCGAGAAGTCCGGGGCCAAGGTGCCGACGAAATGCATCGTTGGCGCGATGGGAATACTGACGTCGATTCCCGCCGTGCGCACGCCCTGCGGCGCGAACGATCCATCGGTCTGCTCGAACTGGTTCCGGTCGCTCCCCGCGCTCTCGAGCGCATAGAGGCTGATGCGCGGTTTCGGCAAGCGCGCCGCGCGACGGTGAGCGAAATGCAGCGGCCCCCACGTCGGCCAGAAGCGCGCGTCGGTGAAATCGGGCCAGGGGCCGAATTGCCCGTCGTTCATCAGCCCGTTGTACGCCCACGTAAAGCGGCGGCTCGTCGCCGCGATCGAACGCACGATATCGATGCGCCAACTCTGCTGCTTGTTCGCCGAGAGCCCGAGCGCGGAGAGCGGAATCCGCATTCGCGCGCTCCAAGAGCCCTTCCCGATCCTCGCACTCGCCTGCCAGTGCGGGCGATAGCGTGCGTTCTCGGAGGCCTGCTGGTAACGCACCCCCGCCGGCGTCACCTCAAAGAAGTAGACGCGGGAGCCGTCGCCGCTCGGGTCAATCCCGATGCCGACGAAATCATCGGTTCCGAAGCCGACGTCATCGGTCCGTTGCGTCGCCGTAATCGGGAGGCCGTGCTGCTCGACCTGAAAGCGAACGTAGAGGTTCCGATCGTTATAGAGCAGGCTCGTCTTCACCGCGAGCCCCGCCGCCGCGCGCGCGCGCGTGACGATATCGGTAAAGCGGCTCCCCGGGAGTTCGCCCTTCGCCCACGTCGTCGCGAGCGCCGTCGCACCTTGCACGGGCACCGCCGGCAGATGCGTGTTCGCATCGATCGCCGCCCGTGCAGAGAGCGGAAGAAGTGCAAACGGCAGCACGAGCAACGCACGTAGTAAACGAAGCATGAGGCCTACTGTACGGTACGGCGCGCCCCCGCGCCATCAGTTTTCGTTCAAAACGCGTAATCCAAGCGAGCAGGGCCTTCGGAGGCGTGCGGTATTACTGCTGACGTCATCGCGAAGGGCTTATTCGAATCCTATCCTCTAGCCGAGACTCGCGATGCCGGAAGGGAAGGATCCCGCCGCGAATGGCGCGGCCCTATGGGGAACACCTGGTAATGCATCGACAATCGACCGACGGCTTCATCGTGGCCGATCGCGTCCGGTATGAAGCCGGGCGCATCGAGAGGCTGCTCGAAGGTTCGTTGCGGGCTTCGCTATCGTGATCGCCGGCGATACGGCCCTCGATTTCGTAGAGTTAAGGAAGCGATTTGGCCAGCACGAAGCACTCAAGGGCATCTCGACGTCGCTGCGCCCGGGTGTAACGGCCCTTCTAGGACCCAACGGTGCGGGCAAATCGACGCTGATGCATATCATCGCGACGATCTCATCGCCTACCTCTGGAGAGGTTCGCTGGCGAGGCGAGCGTTTGACTTCGAAGAATATCGATCGCTTCCGTCGCGAGCTTGGCTATGTACCGCAGCAATTTGCGGGTTATCCGCAACTGACCGTCGGAGAGTTCATTCGCTACATCGGGCGTCTTCGCGGCTTATCTAGTGGCGATTTACGGGGGCGCGTCGAGAGATCGATTGAAAGCTTCGCGTTGCAACCGTTCGTACGGACTAGAATGGGGGCATGCAGCCCCGGCACGTTGCAGCGCGTTGCGCTTGCGCAGGCGTTGATCGCCGATCCCACCGTGTTGCTGCTCGACGAGCCTACCGCCGGCGTCGATCCGAACAACCGCAACGCACTAGGCGACGTCATGCGTGATGCCGGCAAGCGTGCGATCGTCCTGGTCTGCACGCACATTCTGTCGGACCTCGACGGTTTGGCTACGCGCGCAATTGTGCTAGAAGATGGGCGGCTCGCTAGCGACAGCCCAACAAACTTTGAAAGTGCGAACTACGGATGAGTGCGCTCGTAGCACTAACGCATGCGGAATTGATAACGCTCGTTCGCCGTCCGGCCTTTGTCATCTCGGCGCTCTGCATTCTGGCATTTTCTACATTGCTGCTACCCGCGCCGGGGGCGGCATATTCAATTATCACCTACGATGGACGCCCTGGTTTACTGCTCGGCGGCGCTGCGGGATCGACCTCGGCACTGCTCGTCGCAGTCTTGCTCGGCCTGGTTGCATTCTTCGTATTCGGCGGCACGATACGTCGCGATCGTCGCAACGGCTTTGGGAGATTTCTGGCCGCTCTCGCCGTACCGACTTCGTCGTTCGTCGTGAGCCGGGCGGTTGCATGTGCGATCGGGCTATTGCTTGTGGCATTGGGAGTCGCCGTTGTGCTCTGCGCGGAGGGCGTTCTGCGCAACGGTGCGTCGTTTGGCATAGTCGAGTTCTTGCGCTGCTATGTGCCGACCGTTACGGCACCGCTCGTTCTATTCGGCTGCCTCGCTGTTATCATCGATGCATTTACACCAGATTCATCGGCTGTGAGGGTAACGATTGCGCTCGTCGCATGGTTCGGCGTGCTTGCTTCCTCGATCGCTGGTTCCGCGTTTGTACCCATTCCGATTGCGCTTGCCTTTGCCGAGATCGCACAACAGGCGGGACCCTCGACGAGTGGAATGGCGGCGATCGGCTATGTTCCGGCCAATCCGCACGTCATTCCATTCCATTGGACTGGCCTGGCAATAACCGCGGGCTTCATCCTTTCCCGGGTATATCTTATCCTCGCGAGCTTTGCGATTCTGTGGCTGTGCTCGCTTGCATTCGACCGCTTCAAGAAGGCGATATCGGGTGGCGGCATCTATCTCGCCCAGCATTCCATCGTGCAAACGCCCGCCTACGCACCTCTTGCCTCTCCGCTACGTCCGAACCTCGTCCATCATATCGTCGCCGATCTTGCCTGCGGTATGCGCGCGCAACGCACTGCGACCATCCTTGCAATCGCACTTGCCGCGATGGCTGCACTTATCGCTCCTTGGGGACTTTCCATTGCCAAGATGATCCTGCTGCTCGATGCGATCGTGATTTCGCGAATTCTCTGGCTTGGAGAGTTCGGCATTCCCGGAGACCGTTTCACTGAAACCATCGCCGGATGTGCACGCGATTGGGTATTGTGGAAGTGGCTCGATATCTTCGGGTTTTCCTCGGTGATCTCGCTGCCGGTCATATTCGTCGCACTGATACACCAGGGCCCCGCAGCGGCCTGTGGTTTCATTATCGGCATGGCGTTTATTGCAGCGCTGCTGAGCCTCGCGGCGCGGTGGTCGGGCGGCGCCGTACTCGGGCTTGCCGTGGCTGCGTTGTGGTGGTACGTCACCGCATTAAATACGCCACCGCCGGTGCTTGACATTGCAGCAATCGCGCAGACGCCGTCGGCCCTGCAACTTGCCGTATTCGCTGCTCTTGTAGCGGCAGCACTTGCAGTCGGCAGAATTACCGGCGCTCGTGGCGCATTCCGTTAGATTGGGCTAAGCACTCGTACCTCGTGGCTCGAAAGGTTCGGGTCGCATAATCTCAAATTAAAACCATTCTACAGAATCGAGCCAGATTTAACGAGGATCAAGAATGAAGCGTTTTTCGATACTGGTCGCCGCCCTCGCAGCGGTCCTGTTATTCGCGCGTCCGGCGCTCGCCGTTAACCTGCGCCACGGTGTCATCGTCGTTCATAACCACACGAGCCACGAGCTTTCTGTCCTCTTAGAAGACAAGTCGTTCATTGGGCATCCCATCCAAGTTGCCCGCATCGCGCCCGGCAAGACCTTTATCACCGATGCCTGCTGCTTCGTAACCGTCTGTTGAGGACCGTCTTGCGCTGCGGGTCGTCGTTCACGATGATAGAGGAAACGCGTCTTCCATCGTGAGGTCTTCATGGCATCAACC